>CAZYHO010000039.1:0-17952 GCA_964647495.1 uncultured Akkermansia sp.
CACGCAAGCGGTTCCCGAGTCTGAGGCCATGGGGGACCGCCGATTCTCGGAGAGCGCTCGGGACGGAAACGCGAATGCCTGATGCAGAAAGACTGGTGCGCGAGCGTCCCATTCCCCACATCGCGGGCATTTCATCCCCTCCGCCAGACCAAGTCAGCCCGCTGGCATGTGTCCTCGCACCGAACACCTCTGATCCGTGTACCGTGCCCCGCTGCACCTTCCACAGGACACGCAGGCGGTTCGTGCAACAATCCGCCATGCCTTCAGGGTGGCCTTTGCCGGATCCACTTCATTATTTCTACTTTGTTGAGATTTCACTTGATGGAAACGGGTTCGACTTCTCGTAGTGAGGCATTTGGGCAAAGTGAAAGCCGGTTCTTCGCTTTGGCGCTCCCCACACTGGGATTCAACAAAGTAGAATTATTCCTCCCCTCAAATGTACAAACTCCAATCCTGGGGCGATGCCCCAGGCTGAAATAAACCCGGGCCGTTGGCCCTGCGGCAGGATTGGGGACAACCCCCCCTTGTGCGATTCCGACGGAAATTCTCATGGAATCACCCGTGGCGGCCTGGAGGAGGATCACGGAACGATCTTCCGGATGACTCCGGCGGGGCTCCCACACCCGGCCTCGGCGGCGGGGTCTGCCGGCTGCGCATGGAGGACCGGCCGGCCCCGATTCTTGCCGTCACCGGGCTCGCCAATGGGAACGCACGGATCGAACTCGAAGGCGCCCCCTTTCACGATTACTGCTTTTCCTTCTTATCCTGTTTCAAGACAATCACTATGTCGCCGGCCAGAACAGGTTGCATAGCATCACGAGCGTTGATAGCAGCCAGATTCAGCATCGTTTCCGTGCCCCCCCGAATGACTCGGATTCTACCCGGATCGGCCGCGTCTGTAATCCCGTCACAACGACTTATCACGTCCCCCACAGACAATCTCTCCTGTGCAGCCGGGACGACTATGGATGGAACCTTACACTCACCCAACACCAGGACTCCATTTCTCACGCCCTCAATCTTGATTGTGCGGCGTTCGTTCTTTTTGCGTTCATCTGTTCCACCAGCACTGGCCATCAAGCAGAGGATACAGATGCCGCTCAGTATGTGTTTCATAGGCTTTTTTAGAATGCTTTCCCAATTGAAGTTGTGGCAATGGAGGTAAGCGCCACAATTGCAGAGGCCCCTGCACCGGTCAGATCCGCTCGAAGTATCTTTGCCGCTCCCAGTCGGTGACGGAGCGGGCGAAGGCGAGGTATTCGGTTTCGAAGAAGTGGGAATAGTGGGCGGCGACATCGGCGCCGAAGGCCTGGGCGATGAAGGGGCTGGCCTTGAAGGCGTGGAGGGCCTCGGCGAGGGAGTGCGGGACTCGGGGGAGGTGATTGGCGGCGTACAGGTCGCCTTCGAAGATGGGGGGCGGCTCGATGCGGTTGTCGAGGCCGTCGAGACCGGAGGCGAGCAGGGCGGCGAACGCGAGATACGGGTTGCAGTCGGCGCCCGGGATGCGGCACTCGATGCGCAGTGACTCGCCGTGGCCGACGACGCGGAAGCCCGCGGTGCGGTTGTCGGCGCACCAGGCGATGCGTGTGGGCGCCCAGGATCCGTCTTCGTAGCGTTTGTATGAATTGACGGTGGGGGCGTAAAACGGCATGACATCGCGCACGCGGAAGAGCATGCCGCCAAGAAACCATCGAAACGTGTCCGAGACGCGAAGCCCGCCGATGGCGTGCTCGCCGGCGAACGCGTTGCGGCCGTTCTGGCGCAGGCTGAAGTGGATGTGGCAGCTCGACCCGGCCTTTCCAGCCTCCGGCTTGGCCATGAACGTGACGCTCAGCCCTTGGGCATCGGCGATTTCCTTGAGGCAGTGTTTGTAAATCGCGTGGTTGTCCGCCATGGCGAGCGTCGGGGCGTAGCGGACGTTCAGTTCGTGCTGGCCGCGGCCCCATTCGCCTTTGGAGGATTCGACCGGGATGCCTGACTGCGCGAGGTGGCGCCGCGCCGCGGCATTGAACGGCTCTTCGCGCGTGCCCTGGAGAATGTGATAGTCCTCGAGGTACCAGCCGACCGGATCGAGCGCGTGCCAGCCGCGCTCGGCGGCCTCGCGGTAGCTGCCCCGATACAGGTAGTACTCCAGCTCCGAGCCCGTCATCGGCTCGAACCCGCGCTCGGCCGCCGCGGCGATCTGGCGGCGCAGGATCGAACGCGGCGCGATCCCGACCGGTTGATGGCCGGTCTCGTTTCCGTTCTCGGCGTCACAAAGCACGAGCGCCGTGCGATCGAGCCACGACGCCCGCCGCAGCGTGGTGAAATCGGGAACGAGATGAAAATCGCCGTAGCCGCGGTTCCAGTTGCTGAAGGTGTAGCCCTGCACCGGCTCCATCTCCATGTCGACCGTCAGGAGGTAGTCGCAGGCGTGAGTGCCGTGCGCGGCGGTGTGGTCGAGAAAAAAGCCGGCGTCGAACCGCTTCCCCATGAGGCGGCCGTAAAGATCGGGGAATGCGGCGATGACGGTATCAACCGTTCCCTCGGCGGCGCACTGGCGCAGGGAGTCGATCGAGATCAGGCCGCCGGCTTCCATGCTCAGCGAAACTCGGCGCCCATGATGTAGTCCGACCACGCCTTCTCGAGGGCCGCGGCATCCTCATATCCGTAGAACTTGGCGATGTCGGACGGTTCGGGAATCTGGTTCGACGTGCTGATGCGCTCGCAGAGCTTGTTGAACGAGGCGAGGCTCTCCTGCGAGTTTTGCAGGAAACGGGCGAACGAGTAGGCCAGCACGGTGGTCTCGATCTTCGCGCTCTCGGTATTGTGGCCGAAGAGCGATTTGAGATCGAGCTTGATATCGCCTTTCCTGACGAGTCGCTTCAACTCGGTGGCCCAACTGCGCACGTCCTTGAAGCCGCCCACGTCGCTGACATCGTTGTTCGTGCCGACCGCGCGGAGCAGGCTGGTCCCCGACTTGCCGGTGAGGAGGATTTCCTTGTAATACGCGTGGCCCTGGAAGATGGCGAATTCGCCTTCGGCGCCGATGCTTGAGATGCCGCCGGCCTGGATGCCGAGCATGTCGGCCGCCAGACAGTGGACGCGGAATGGAACCCAGACGCCTTTGATCACATTCGTCCGGATGTTTCCGCTGGACGACTGGGTCGTTTCGAAGGCGCGGAAAACGCGCATGTTCCTGAAAACACCATTGTCGTCGGCCATGTTCGCCGGCAGGTTCACGTTTCCGGCCGCGGCCCGCGGCCAGGTCGCACGGATTTTGTTCGCGGCCTCGATATTGCCGGTCTCCTTGACCAGATCCGCGTACCAAGTGCCGACGTAATCGAAGGCGAGCTGGTCGTTGGCGAGCATGATGGCCATTTTCCTGTCCTTCCACTTCTGGGCGAAGGTGCTGTGGAAAAACGCGGTGTCGATCCACAGGCGCTCGGCGAGTTCGGCCACGTCACCGGGATCCGTCGGCTTGATGTACAGGACCTTGAAGTGCGGGGTCTCGCACACCGAATAGATGTGATTGTTGACGGGGAACTTGCCGGCGTCTTTCTTGAACGCCTTCGTGTCGATCTTCGCGTCCTTGGCGGGATTCGGAAGCTTCGGTTTGGGGCCGCCGCCCAGCGGAGCGAGGGTCCTGGTATTGTCCTCCGGGGCGAACTCGTTGACGTAATCCTGGTCGCCAAAACTCAGCGAAGTGAGCGGGATCCGGATGGAGCGGCCTTCCAGGTCACGCAACTCGACTTCCGCGCCGGTGCGGCGAACCAGTTCCGCCTCCATGGTTCGACCGTCGATGCTGATCCAGGTTCGGGCTTCGGCGGCACTGGCCGTCTGGGCAAACACGGAGACGAAAAACGCGGCACCCGCGCTGCACATCAGCCGGGCACAGGAAATGGACGATTTCATGCCCGTAAACATATCCGACCTCGCGCACCCGTGTCCACTTCAATTCTGCGCGAGACGCCCTGATCCCGGTCCCGTCATGCCTGGACTGCCTGGACGGGCGGGGCAGGCGGGGCGGACTGGGCGGGCGGGGCCGCGCCATCGACCGGGCGCTTCTCGTGCATCGAGAAGCGGAATTTGATTTTGCCCTTTTTGGCGGCGTTGCGGGCTTTGCGGCGGGTGCGCTCGACAGGGGTTTCGTGCGCGCGGAGGCGGCGCATTTCGTCGAAGATTCCTTCGGACTCGAGCTTCGTTTTCAGACGTTTGAGGGCGCGGTCTATGGACTCGCCCTTCTTGACCAGGATTTCAGGCATAAGCGATGGGGTTGGTGTGGATGGGGAAACGGGGGGGGAAATCGGGGAGGGAACCTAAGGGAGGCTGAGGCACTGTCAACCTCGGGCCGGTCAGAGTTTGCGGGGGGCGACTTCGCGCTCCACTCCCTGTTGCGCGAGGGCGCGCGCGGCGGCCGCCTCGAGGACGTCGTGGCGCAGATCGACATTGCGTTTGTTGACCCACCAGAGGACGACCGGGGACGAAATGAAGATGGATGAGTACGTGCCGATGAGAATGCCGGCGAAGATGGTGAACGAGAAGTCGCTGAGCGCCGGACCGCCCATGAAGTAGAGGAAGACCAGCGTGATGAGCGTGCTGACGGCGGTGAGCAACGTGCGGCTCAGCGTGCTGCTGATCGCGTCGTTGATGATGTCGGCCAGGCTCCCCTTGTGGGTGGCGAAGTACTCGCGGATGCGGTCGAAGATGACGACGGTGTCGTTGACGGAATAGCCGGCGACGGTGAGGAGGGCGCCGATCTGGAGCAGGTTGATGTCGCGACCGGTGAGTATGATCAGGCCGACGCAGAGGATGAGGTCGTGGAAGAGCCCGACCAGGGCGCCGAGCGAGAACGCGAACTCGAAGCGCAGCGTGAGGTAGGCGACGATGCCGAGCACACCGATGCCGAGCGCCAGGATGGAGGTCCACAGCATTTCGGTGCCGATCTGCGGGCCGACCTTTTCGATGTTTCCGCGGGAATCCGCGAGGTTTTCGCCGGTTTGGGCCTCGATGGCGTCGAGCACGGTGTTGCCGAATTCGGGAGCGGTGCGGATTTCGAGAAAGGCGCCGCCCTGCAACGTGTTCTTGCTTTGGACGATCGCGCTGTAATCGACCGAGCGGGCCGCCTGCTCGGCCTGGTCCGCGGAAAGCTTCGCGTGGCCTGAGACGATGATCTTGTCACCGCCGCGCAGATCCACGCCCAGAGCATCGCTGCGTTTCCAGCCGAGCAGGGCGAGCGAGCCGATGGTGAGGATCAGCGAAGCGACAAGCCAGGGCCTGGACATGCCGATGAAATTGAACCGCTTGTTCTTGATGAGGTCCAGGAAGCTGAGCTTCTTGATGTTCGGGAAATAGGCGAAAAGCGTGCGCGTGATGAGCAGCGACCCGAACAGCGAGGCGATGATGCCGATCGTCAAACTGACGGCAAACCCCTTGATGGTGCCGCCACCGAGCCAGAAGAGGATGACCGCGGTGATGAGCGAGGTCATGTGGCTGTCGAAAATGGCGGAGAAAGCCCGGTCGTACGCCGCCGGCAGCGCGGCCTTGATCGGTTTTCCCAGATTGAGTTCCTCGCGCAGACGCTCGTAAATGAGCACGTTCGCATCCACCCCCATGCCGATGGTCAGGATGATGCCGGCGATCCCGAGCATCGTCAGCGTCGACTGCGTGATCGCCATGAACCCGAAAAGGATGGTCGTGTTGACAATCAGGCCGAAAATGGCGATCAGGCCGGCGGAGCGGTAATACGCCGTCATGAATAACAGGATGCCGATCAGGCCGGCCACCCCGGCAAAGATCCCCTGCTTGATGGTGTCGGCCCCGTAGCTGGCCGTCACGCTGTTTTCATTGATGACCTGGAGGGGATTCTGAAGCGGGTTGTTCAGCGCGCTGGCCAGCTCCCGGGCCTCACTCTCGGAAAACGATCCGCTGATCTGGATGTTGTCGCTGAGCGCCTGCTGGATCACAGGCGCGGAAATGATCTCGTTGTCCACTTTGATGGCAAGCTGCTTGCCGACGTTGCCGACGGTGGCCGCGTGCATGCGCTTGGCGCCGGCGGAATTCAGGGCGAGATGCACCTTCCAGCCTTCCACATCGAAAGCGGCATACGCGTTCGACACGTCCGATCCTTTCACGGCCGCCTGGTTCCGGACCACGATCGAGGGAAGGAAATGCAGCTTCGTGATCTGCAAAACATCCTCCTTGAACCGTCCGATCGCCTCGACGTACCGATCGGAGGCCAGCGCATCAAGAGTGCCGTCCTCGATGCTGGCGTCGTCCGCGACCAGCGCCTTCGTTTCTCCGAGGAGAAAGTCGGTCTTTGACTTGAATTCGCGGATGTACCCGCGCAGCGATGTGAGCCCCTGCCGCTTGAGGGATTCCGATTCGCGCTGGGCATCGGCCTTGTCGCGCAATAGCGGAAGTTCCTGGAAACCCGGCTCGATGAGCGGTTCACCAGGTCTTTTCATGGACAACAGCCGCTGGTTGTCCGGATGCACGAGCCGGAACTCGAGTTGCGCGACCTTCTGGATCACCTGGCGCACGGCGTCAAAGTCCTCCTGCCGCACGCCCGGCATCTGGATCTCCAGGCGGTCGTCACCCTGCGGGATGATCGCCATGTCCACGGTGCCGTACGCATTGAGGCGCTTTTCCAGGATGGCGCGGGCCTGCTCCTGCACCGCCTTGTCGACGATCCGGGTCGATCCATCCTCGTTCTTGGCCGGATCGATCCTCACGATGAACGAACTGCCGCCTTTGAGGTCGATGCCGAGCGGCACGTTGCCAAAATACCGTCCGTCCTTCGGAGCGATGAAGACGTAGAGACAAAACCCCGAAACCACGATGCCCAGAATCGTCCCGAACATGCGCTTCCGGCGGCCGTCCTCGGCCCCGAAATAAAAGAAAAAGAGGGCGAGAACGGCGAGGCCGAACAGGAAAACGCTGATGGGGGACATGCGGGAACGAGGCGTGCTGGGTTCGGGGAGAAACCCCGAGGGGCGGAAGTGAAAAGGGGGGGGACTTTATCCCTGTCCCCCGACTGGGCAAGGGGAAGTGATGGAGGGGGCGGCGGTAGTCAGTATTCGGTGTTCAGTGCTGCAGTGCCCGGTGGAAAGCGCTCGGCGATCGGTGAGCAGAAACATGTGGCGGGCAAGGGGTGGATGGCGCTTGCCAGAGAGCGGGCGGAGCCCGGAAACGGCCGGCTCAGGCCTTGGACTCTTCGGCGGGCACGTCGATGACGTCGGCGTCGGCGGCCTTCTTGACCACGGCGGCGATGGCGGATTTGTCGAGCTTGATTTTGACGTTGTCCGCGATTCTGAGTGTGATCGTCTTTTCCTGGAGACTGGAGACGACGCCGTAAATACCGCCGCTGGTGACTATATGATCACCTCCCTTGAGGGCGGCGACCTGGGCGGCGAGTTCCTGTTGCTTTCTGCGCTGAGGCCGGATCGCTATGAAATAGAAGATCACGAACATCAGGATGATCGGGAGGAAATTCATGAGGCCGCCGGAGCCTTGGCCTTGGGCGAGCAGGAGCTGGAATGGGGTCATTGTGCTGGTGATGGCGAGATGGTGGTGGTGGTTTCGAGACGGGTGGATCGATAGCGGGCGATGAAATCGTCTTTGAACTGGCGGAACGTGCCTGCCTCGATGTGCCCGCGCGCGTCGCGCATGAGCGTGAGGTAAAAATGCAGGTTGTGCAAAGTGAGCAGCCGCAGCCCGAGGATTTCGCCGGCCTTGATGAGATGGCGTATGTACCCGCGCGAGAAGCCGGCGCAAGCGGAAGCAGTGCCGCCTTCAGGATCGATCTCCCTGTGGTCGCGCTCGAATGGCTTGTTGCGCAGGCTGATCAGCCCGCGCGTCGTGAAGGCGGCGCCGTTGCGCGCGACCCGCGTGGGCAGCACGCAATCGAACATGTCGACTCCCAGCGCGATCATTTCCAGCATCTGGGGTGGCGTGCCGACGCCCATGACGTAGCGCGGTTTGGACTCGGGCAAGTCGGGAGCCGCCCAGCGCACGGCGTCGAGCATCTCGGATTCGCTTTCACCCACGCTCACCCCACCGATGGCGAAACCGTCGAAATCGAGCGGCAGCAGGCCGCTCACCGCACGCGCGCGCAAATCGCGGAACACCGACCCCTGCACGATCCCGAAGTGGCGTTGCGGCCGGCCGTTGTCGCAGACGGGACGGTGGCGATCGATCCAGTCGCGGCAGCGCTCCGCCCATCGCTGTGTGAGGGCCAGGCTGTTCTCGGCGTACTCGCGGCCGCATCCGTGGGGCGGACATTCGTCGAAAAGCATCGCGATGTCGGATCCGAGGCCAGCCTGGATCTCCATGGCCGACTCCGGACCGAGAAACAGCCGCGATCCGTCGATGTGGCTCTGAAAGTGCACGCCTTCCTCCGTGATGCGGCGCAGGCCGCTGAGCGAGAATACCTGGAAGCCGCCCGAGTCCGTGAGGATCGGGCGGCGCCACTGCTGGAACGCGTGCACCGATCCGAACTCCCGGATGACCTCGATCCCCGGGCGGATGTGCAGGTGATACGTGTTGTTCAGGATGATCCGGGCGCCGAGTTCCTCCAGTTCGCGCGGATGGACCGATTTCACCGTCGCCTGCGTGCCGACCGGCATGAACACAGGCGTTTCCACCTGGCCATGCGCCAGGTCCAGCCGTCCGGCGCGGGCAGCCGTCGTCACATCGCGGGCGTCAATCTGGAAAATGGGCGCGCTCACTCGAAACCCGGCGCGAGAAACCCCTCTTCCACGCCACGCCGTCTCTGCTCCGGCTTCCCCTCGCGCGCAATGGGTTTGTCACGACCAGGCCCGAGACCCGGCGGAAGCCCTTGCCCGGCGTGCCGGTTTGGCCGCTGTCCGTCGCCGGCAATCTCGCTATTGGCGAAGCCGGACTCATCCCCCCAGGACACCGGACTGTTTTATGGGCTCGTCATGGCCTCGTTGCAGCATCAATTCGTCGCTTCGGACTCGCTTCGGAGATTCTGCTACAAACCACTGAGGACGATTTCGTCCGCCGGTGCGTCGGCTCTGACACCCCGATCATGAGCAAATCGGGAGGAATACGAACAAAAGGTGAAATAGGGCACGGATACTTTTCATCCTGCGGGTTCAATTCCGAGCGCGTTGTGTTGCCGTGGAAATGGAAAGCGGACGGTGGTCGGCGCAGCCTGGACAGGAGCGCCGCAGTCGAAGCGCCGCAGGCGCCTGCGGCCCGTCGCCCCCGCCGCGAAGCCGATCAAGAACACAGTTTTCCAGCTCTTCAGCCGCGACACAAGAGCCCTGCCTCCATGCCGATACACACGAGGCCGCAGATGCGGCGTTCCCCGGGTGCGGCGCTCCGCAGGAAAACACGACCCTTCAAAGCTTGCTGATGATCGGGGCTCTGACACCGCCGCGCCAATCCCTCGTTGAAATCCAGGGGCGCCCGCGCCAGATGAAAATCATGGACTCTGCGGTACAGGCTCTCTTTCTGGCGCTCGCCCAGGCCGGCCTCGCCGATGCCTCCGGCCAGGTCGCGTTCCTGCGCGCCCGCCCCCACGACGCGCTGCACCAGTTCGCCGGCCGCCTGACGTGCGAGCAGCCGTGGAAACCGCTCGCCGACGCCCTGACACTCTCGGGTTTCGCCAATGCGCCGGCGCCGATCGACGGCGAAGACCGCTTCGATCTCGTCCTGCTCCGCCCCGAGCGCCAACGCGACCAGGTGCTCTACGACATGGCGCGCGGCATGCGGCTGCTGCGTCCCGGCGGCTCACTCCTCGTCGCCCTGCCGAACGATTGGGGCGCCGCCCGCCACGAAAAACACCTCAAGCAACTCGCCGGAAACATCGACACACTCTCGAAACACCACTGCCGCGCCTTCTGGGCGGTCAAATCAGCCGCGCTTGATCTCGCCCTGCTCCAGGCGTGGATCGACGGCGGCCAGCCGCGCCCGCTGCCCGAAGATCCGGGATTCACCACTCGTCCCGGCGTCTTCAGTGCCGGCCACATCGACCCCGGATCGCGATTGCTCACCGAACACCTTCCGCCGGGACTCCATGGCCGCGTCGCCGATCTGGGCGCCGGCTGGGGGTATCTGTCCCACTTCATTCTCGAAAACCGTCCGCTCGTGCGCGACCTGCACGTCTACGAAGCCGATGCGCTGGCCCTCGCGCTCGCCCGCCAGAACCTCGCGCCGCTCATCCGCCGCGAGGAGGGCGCGCCCAGCGTCGCCTTTGAATGGGCGGACGTGACCGAGGGGCTCGGATTCGCCAGTTTCGACGCTGTCGTCATGAATCCGCCGTTCCATGAGGGCCGCCACGCCGATCCCCTGCTGGGCCATCGCTTCATGGCCGCCGGTATCGGCGCCCTCCGTCCAGGCGGACAGTTCTGGATGGTCGCCAATCAGTTCCTGCCGTACGAACGCTTCCTCGCCGATGCCCTCCCCAACGCCCGCATCGTCCAGCAGGGCGGCGGATTCAAGATCCTTCACGGCACCCGCGCCAAGGCCGAGGACTCGCCCGGCGACGACACGCCGCGCCGCAAGCGCCATCGCGACAAGCACCGCCTCATGCGGCGCCACTCCTGACCCGTCACTTCGCGACAAGCGCGCGCCCGCCGGCCGTCTCCATCTCGCGATGCGCGTGGCGGAGCATCCGCTCCGTCGTCTCCCAGCCGATGCAGGCGTCGGTCACGGAGACGCCGTACTTGAGCTGCGAAAGATCCGCCGGGATCGGCTGCGCCCCTTCGGCGAGGTGGCTTTCCACCATCAGCCCGATAAGCGCACGGTTGCCGCCCACTCGCTGCGCCACCACGCTGCGCCACACCTCCTCCTGCCGCGCGTGCTGCTTGTTCGAGTTCGCGTGGCTGCAATCGACCATCAGCGCTTCGGGCAGGCCGGCCTGCCGCAGATCCGCCGACGCCGAGGCGATGCTCTCAGGGTCGTAGTTCGACCTCGCCCGCCCGCCCCGCAGCACCACATGCCCGAACGGATTGCCGGTCGTCCGCACGATCGACGTGCTCCCGTCCTGGTCGATCCCCAGGAAACTGTGCGGAATCCGCGACGCCCGCATCGCGTCCACCGCCACCTGCAATGAGCCGTCCGTCGCATTCTTGAATCCCACAGGCATCGAAAGCCCGCTCGCCATCTCGCGATGCGTCTGGCTTTCCGTCGTGCGCGCCCCGATCGCCGCCCACGTCACCAGATCGGCATGATACTGCGGGACGATCGGGTCAAGAAATTCCGTCGCCGCCGGCAGCCCGAGTTCATTGATCCGCAGCAGCACTTCCCGCCCCAGCCGCAGCCCCGCCTGGATGTCATGAGATCCGTCCATATGCGGATCGTTGATCAGCCCTTTCCACCCCACCGTCGTGCGCGGCTTCTCGAAATACACCCGCATCACGATGAACAGCCGCTCCTCAAGCTCGTCCGCCAGCGCCCGCAGCCGGCGCGCATACTCCAGCGCCGCTTCCGGATCGTGGATCGAGCACGGCCCGATCACCACCAGCAGCCGCTCGTCCTCCCGGGTCAGGATGTTTTCCACCGCCTGCCGCCCCGTGAACACAGTGGTGTTCGCCACTGTGCTCACCGGCAGCGCCGCCTTCAGTTCCCGAGGCGGCACCAACGGCGCCAGCTCGCGCACCCGCAAATCATGTGTCTCAAGCATCCGCCAAGTATAAACACGACTCCGGAAAAAATCGAATGGGGAGCGCAATCCCCTGATCACGGACAATGCGGGGGAACTTCCGCTTGAGAAGGCGCAAAGCCAGAGCCCGCTGGCCCTCCTCGATACCGTCCTCAAGTCCTTCGGCCCAGCCTGCTTCGCGGCCTTCCTTTCAGCCCTCGATCTTGCCGATTTCGATAAAGGGATTGATGAGCTTGGGCATGGTGACGAGTCCTTTTTCCTGCTTGGCGAGTGTAGACACTCGCTGCCTCAATTGCAAGTGCTGCTCCTCCTGCAGATGAACGTAGTGGTGGACGAAAGCGAGGGCGGCCGCGAGAGCAGCGCTTTGACCAGATCGTCGTGCGTCGGAGTCGGAGTGGACGACGGGGAGAGTTTTTTTGTCATGGCTGCGGATCATAATCGCACCGGCCTGCCTTGTCTTCAGCGAATTCCTTCCCCACTCCCTCCGAATATCGATGGACATGGCGCCCTGGCTTCACCCACCATGCCGCGTGTTTTTGTCGATCTACGAATCGTTGGTGCGGCGGGCCTGGCTTGTCGTGGTTGTGGTGTTGCTGGCTGCCGGGGGGTGGGCTGTGTCGCAGTTCGGGAAACTGGGGATCGAGTTCCAGACGGCGACGCTGCTCGACCAGAAGGATCCGGAGCTGAAGGTGTATGAGCAGCTCCACGAGACGCAGTCGTGGAGCCAGAGCGAATTTGTGGTCGTGTGCGCGTCCGGGCTGGACTGGGTGACGCCGGAAGGCGCCGCCACCTTGCAGGAGATTGTGGCGGATATCGAAGCCGGCCCGGAGGTCGGCCACACGATGTCGCTGCTGACGACTCCGCTGCTGCGCCAGACCCCGGACGAAAGGCCGAATCTGCTTTCGCTGGCCGCGGCCGGGCGCAAACGGCTTGGCGGCGAGGACATCGACTACGAGGCGGCCCGCGCCGAGTTGCTCGACCACGAACTGGCCACGCCTTCGCTGCTGTCGCGCGACGGCCGGCACACCAACATCCTCGTGTATCTGCGCCCGCTCGAGGAATCCGGCGCGGTGGACGATGGCCTCGACACGCAGGAGCGCTGGAAAACGCTGGTCAACGGCGTGCGCGCGGTGAGAGCCCGATGGGTGGATCGCCTGCCTGAGCCGCCGAAACTGGCCGGGGTGCCGCTTGTGTACACGTACATCATGGAGCGTGTGGCGCATGACCTGAAGGTCTTCGGTATTGCGGCGGTCGCCCTCTTCAGCATCGGGCTCTTCCTCGTGTACCGGCGCGTGCCGTTCGTTATTCTCCCGCAATTGACGAGCGTGCTGCCGGTGCTGGCGATCCTCGGGTTCATGGCGGTCAAGCAGATACCCTTCACCGTGATCACCTCGAATCTGCCGCTCCTCCTCTTCGTGATCACACTGCCCTACACGATTTACCTCATCGAACGCTACATCGAACGCCGCCGCGCCGCGCCGGACGAGGACAACATAACATCGATCATCGGCGCGGCACGCTCGCTCTGGAAACCGTGCGCCTTCTCGGCCATCACCACGGTCGCCGCCTTCGCCGCTTTCACCACGAGCGGCATCGTTCCGGTCAAGACCTTCGGCGCGCTCATGGCCGCCGGCACGCTCGCCGCTCTCTTCATCGTCTTCCTCTTCCTCCCTTCGGCGATTCGGCCGTGGCCGCCGCGCGCCACGGCGCCCGCCGCCGCCGGCGGGCCGGGCACCGGCCTGGCGCGCTGGTTCGGGCGGCTGACACTCGCGCGGCCGCGAACCATCCTGGCCCTCAGTGCCGTGATCTTCGCCCTCAGCATCTTCGGCGCCTTGCGCCTGACCGCCGAAAACAAGTTCACCAGCTACTTCTGGCCCAGCAGCGACGTCTATCAGGGCCTCGAGTTCATCGATCAAAACCTCGGCGGCACCAGCACGCTCGAGGTGTATCTGACAAGCACGCAGGACGGGCACTTCAAGACGCCTGATGGAATCGCCGCCGTCGAAGCGCTCGAGGCGTTCTTCCACGGCGTCGACGAAGTCGGCAGCCTGCGCTCGCTGCCGTCACTCCTCCGCGAGGCCCGCAAGACACTCAAACCCGAGTGGTTTCCCAACATGAACGACACCATGGTCCTGACCATGGTCCAAGGCATGGCTCCCGAACTCTTCCAGGATATCATGACGCCCGACGGCCGCACCGCCAGCCTGCAAGTGCGCTTCAAGGAAACCTCCCCGACCCTCAACCGCCGCCACATCATCAATGGCCTCGAAAACCACCTGAATGGCATCCGCAACGGCCCGCTCCAGGGGCTCGAAATCCAGACCACCGGCATCTTCGTCCTCTACGCGAACATGCTCGGCAGCCTGATCGACAGCCAGCGCGACACGCTCGGGTTCGTCGTCGCCGCCATTTACCTGATGCTGCTCGTGCTGTTCCGCCGGTTTCGCCTCGCGCTGGTCGTTCTGTTGCCGCAGGCGCTGCCGGCCGTCACGATGCTCGGCGTCATGGGATGGGCCGGCATTCCGCTCGACCTCGTGACCGTCATGATCGCCGCCATCGCCATCGGTGTCGGCGTGGACTCGGCCATCCAGTACACGATGCGCTACCGCGAGGAAATCGCCCGCGACGGGGACGAGCGCGCCGCATTGGAAAGAACACACGCCACCGTGGGCCGCGCCATCTGGGTGGCCACGAGCGTTATCGTGCTCGGGTTTGCCGTGCTCGTGACGAGCGACTTCTTCCCTTCGGTCTGGTTCGGGCTGCTCACCGGTCTGGCCATGTTGATGAGCCAGTTCAGCGCGCTGCTCACGCTGCCGGCTCTTTTTCTGTGGCTGGGGAAACGATGGAGGCTTTTCGCGCCTCGCGGATGATCCGCACATACGCCCGTTCAGCCGCCGAATCCTCCTCCGCGCCCTCATAGCGGACGCGGTAATGATACACCGCGACCGGCTCCAGCGGCTCCGCGGAAACCAGCGCCGCCGGGCCATTTCCGACCTGAAGCCGCGCCAGCAGGTCTCGCCAGGTGTCCCCCGGCCGCGGCGCATGCCCCAGGTGTTCGCAGAGCCGGCGGAATTCGCGCACGTATGCCGGAGCCGCCGGATCGTCGTGCCACGGCGGCAGCGGCTCACCCGGATTGGCCCGACCTCGCCCGCCCTTGAGCGTGCGCCGCACCCACCACGCCATCCAGGCCGCCGCGACCAGCGCGAGCAGCAGCAGGAGCGCGAAGAGCCAGGGCGGCCGCGTCCGGATGGCATCGCGCATCCGTTCGAGAAGCGATTTCGTTTCCGCCTCGCCCACCGCCCGGTCCAGCCCATGACCCGGCCCCGTCTCATCTCCCGAGTCGTCTGGATCAAGCTGATGCGGCACGGCATCCGGCGACGGCGGCAGCGGCTCCGGGCTCGGTGAATCACGCCCTTCGTCCGGGCGCTCGACCTGCCACGGCCGCGCCAGCAGCTCGCTCACCGGAGGCAATGCCGCCAGGAAAACAACCGCCGCCAGGCCGGCAATCCCCGCCCACCAGATCCACGTCGAGCGCGGCCTCGACGATCCATCGTCGGCCGGACCGCTCTCCGGCTGCCGCGCTTTCCAGCTCCGCAGCAAAAGCGCCACCGCTCCCAGGCAGATGCCGAATGCCAGCACGCGGTCCACGCCGCGCGGCCAGTCGATGAAGTCGCCCCGCAGCACGACCACCGCCACGGCGAGCAGCACGTAAAACAACATGAGCGCGATCGCGGGATGCATCATGTGGCGGATGGTTGAAGCCCGGCGCGAAAGACGTGACGGCGCCGCAGTTCGCCGACGCTCAGGCATGTGACCGTGACCTGCCGCGGCGCCTCGATCAGTTGCTGCCAGTGGCGCACCGGTGTGTCGCTCACGATAAAAATGTGGCTTTCGGCGGGCACTGTTTTCAGGCTCCCGTTCAGCGGTCCGATATCGCGCGAGATCGACCACTTCGCGGCGGCCAGCAGCGCCAGCGTCTCGCCGATCGCCCGCGCGCTGTCGAGCCGGATCGTCCGCCAGCCGAGAAAATCGGCCGACAACACCACCGGCACCCCGCCCCCGGTGCAGCGCAGGATCAGGCCGGTCAGCAATTCGAGCGCCGCCTCGAACGCGTCCGCCATGCGCCGATGCCCTTCGGGCTGCCACGAGTGAAAAAACAAGGCATGGCTCGCCGGCAGCCGCTGGTCGAATTCGCGCACCACCAGCCGCTGCGAGCGCGCGCTGGCGGGCCAGTGGATGTGTTTCAGCGGGTCGCCGGGCTGAAAATCCCGGATCCCGAGGAAGTCGCCGCCCCAGTCGGGTTTCGGCTGCCACAACGCGCCATCCTCGTCGTCGAGCACCGCCCGCGGGTCATCGAGATCGACCGGCGTCACCGCCCGCGGAAACACGGTGATCGGCACCGAATGCCACCCGGAGACTCCCGTTTTCCACAGCCCCGCGGGAAAGGTGGACGACAGTTCCCAGCGGAAAAGCGGCCTCAGTCCGCGTTTGCGCAGCCGTGTCTGGCCCTTGAATTCGAGGACTTCGCCCGGCCGCAACCGGCGCGCCGCCATCCCCTCGCCCAGGAACCCGAGCAGCTCGTCGGCCATCTCCACGCCCCAGGCGCCGCCGGTCTTGTCCGGCGCACGCAGCCGTACCTCCACCGGAATCCACTCGCCCACAAACGCGCTGCCGGGCGCGGACCGCTCGGCTTCGATGCCTTCCAGGTTCCTGCGCGCCAGCCACCACGCCGCCCCCAGCAATACGGCCAGAAAAAGCCCGATGTGGACCAGCGCCACCTCGTGCCACCAGATCCCCGCCCCGATCAGCCCGGCCGCAATCACCGACATCCCCCAGCCTCGACGCGCCAGCTTCGGCCCGCGGCGCACAGGCCGGGGCAGGTCATGGGTTGCGGATTCAGCCATACGGCCCAGACCTTAACCGCCTGCTCCCGCTTGCCAATGTTGTTCAGATCTCATGGGGGTCATGGTTGCGGAGGTGCATGGGGCACGGGGCATAGGCCCCATGAGCCCCATGTGCCCCATGTGCCCATGGAAGCCATCGCCGATCCAATCATCGCCCGAAACGGAATCGCCCTCATGAAGTATCACACGTCCCTCTGTGCCGTGGCCGCCGGGCCTGCGACGAAATACAGGATGCCGTCGCCGAGATCTGTGATTCTGTGCGCTCTTTCCGACCTCCGGCCGCCCGGCCCCTCTTCCATGCCTGTCGTCACCCTCGATTTCGAAACACCCCGGTTTCTCCATTCTCTCATCGGCTCCGACACCTCCCGCCTCAAGCTGCTGGAGCGGCGCGCCGACGTCAAACTCACCACCCGCGACGGATGGCTGAAAATCGATGGCGATGACAAAACCTCCGTCGACAAGGCGGCCGCCGTCATCCATCAGCTCGAAGCCGCCTGCCGCGCCGGCACCCTCATCGATGCCCACTTCTTCCGCGTCGCCGTGGAATCCGTCTTCGGCCAGGACGGCGCCGACGAGGGCATGCTCAAAGAACTCGCCTCCCACCGGCTCCTCGGATCATCCCGCAAACCGGGCGTCACCCCGCGAACCCGCGGCCAGCTCGATTACCTGCGCGCCATCGATCGCCACGACGTCACGTTCGGCATCGGCCCCGCCGGCACCGGCAAGACATTCCTCGCCGTCGCCGCCGCCGTGGCCGCCTTCAAAACCAAACAAGTCAACCGCATCATCCTCTCGCGCCCGGCCGTCGAGGCCGGCGAGGCACTCGGCTTCCTCCCGGGCGACATGAACGAAAAAATCTTCCCGTACCTCCGGCCGCTCTACGATGCCCTCTACGACATGCTCGACCCGGACGAGCTGGAAAAAATGATCGACCGCCGCCAGATCGAAATCGCCCCGCTCGCCTACATGCGCGGCCGAACCCTCAGCCATGCGTTCATCATCCTCGACGAAGCCCAGAATACCTCGCGCTCCCAGATGCTCATGTTCCTCACCCGCCTCGGCGAGATGAGCAAATGCGTCGTCACCGGCGACCCGACCCAGATCGACCTCCGCGAGTCACAGTCATCCGGGCTCGCCGAAGCATTGCGCGTCCTGCCGAAGACCGAAGGCGTCGCGTTCGTCCACTTCGATGCAAGTGACGTCGTGCGTCACCCGGTCGTCGCCCGCATCATCCATGCTTACGACGCGGCCCGCGCCACCGAAAACCCCCACCCATCCGCCACCTCCACCCCGCGCGTATCGCGCCGTTGAGCGATGGCGCGGGCGCTTCCCCGCGCAAATCGTCCGCCTCCTGCTCGGACGCCTCGGGAGAATCGGAAACCGGGCCATCCCCTGCACGCGGCAACCGCTGACGCGCCCGGAGGATCGCGTCCCACC
>CAZYHO010000040.1:0-17892 GCA_964647495.1 uncultured Akkermansia sp.
GGGGCTGTTTTCGCCGAGCGGCGAGCCGTACGGGAGATCGTCCGGGAGGTCGACGAATTCGCCGAACCACTTCCAGAGATCGGAGAAGTCTTTGTTGACGTCGCCCGACAGGCAATCGGTGATGAGGCCGGCGGCGTCCGGGTGGCGCTCCATGACTTCCTTGAATCCGAAGTTCTGGGTGTAGAAGGCGTAGACGAGTTTGCGCATGTTTTCGACGCCCTGGCGCATGAAGGCGCCGTAGTCGGCGAAGCGGCCCGGCGAGAGGTCGTTATCGAGGATGGCCTGATGCACGGTGTCGGCGGCGAGGGTGCCGCTTTTGAGGGCGAGCATGACGCCCGAGCTGAAGACCGGGTCGAGAAACGCGAAGGCGTCACCGACGAGCAGCAGGCCGGGCGACGCGCAATGGCTGGAGTGGCGTGAATACTCGCTGGTGACCCAGTATTGGCCGATGTCGCGGCCGGTGCTGAGCCGTTCCTGGATCCACGCGTTCTGCGCGATTTCGCGTTCCAGGATGGCGTGCGGATCCTTGACGCCGTCGCGGGTGAGGTATTTGGCTTCGGCGACGACGCCGACGCTGACGCGGTCCCCGTGCAGCGGGATGTGCCAGAACCATCCTTTTTCGGGGACAAAAGCGACGGTGGTCTGGCCTTCGTCGATGCCGGCCTCGCGTGTCGACCCTTCGTAGTACGTCCAGACGGCGATTTTGTTGAGGAAGGGATCTTTTTGGCGCCAGCCGAGCAGGTTGCTTGTCAGCGCCTCCTTGCCGGTGGCGTCGATGGTGAGGCGCGCGCGGAATTCGAGCTGGCGGCCGTCGCGGTCGGTGGCCGTGACTCCGGCGACGCGGCCGTCATCGTCGTGGAGCAGGCCGCGCACATGGATCGTTTCGCGGACGTCGGCGCCGGCCTCGCGGGCGCAATCGAGCAACATCTGGTCGAATTCCGAGCGCAGGACCTGCCAGGTCTGGGCGACGGTTTCGCGGTCGTATCGCGTGAAGAAATAGAACGGCTGTGAGACGCGGCCGTTGGGCTGGACGAAGCGGACGCTGTATTTTTTGACGAAAGCCGACTGGCGCATCTGAGGGATCAGGCCGAGGCGTTCGAGCGGGCCGTAGCAGAACGGGAGAAGCGATTCGCCGATGTGATAGCGGGGAAACTTCTCGCGTTCGAGCACGATGACGCGGTGGCCGTATCGCGCGAGCAGGGTGGCCGCGCTGGTGCCGGACGGGCCGGCGCCGATGATGAGCACATCGCTGTGCTCGGTCTGATGGATGGAGTTGGACATGGGTGCAGGGGAATGGAGCAACGGGAGGGCAGCGGGAGGATGTTCATGAGACGCGCTCTGTGCGCTCTGTGAATGCCTCAATAAACCGGCGCCGCTTCCCGCGGAAAGGTCTCATTGGCGATGCCAGTTATGCCGGGTGATTATGGATCGCGGGATGCCGCAGGGCGCCGCCCGCCGCCGCGGCCTGGATGACGCGTGCATCTTTCCGCTTGCCGGTCAAGTACTTGGAGATACTGTTGCGCGGATGAAAGCCAGCACCATCGGCATGCTCGCGCTGAGCGCCGCTTTCGCTTTTGTCGTGTATGCGGCATTCAGTCCGGCGCCCGGCGGGGCATCCGTGCCCGGGCCGGCATTGTCCGATGCGCTGGCCTCGGGGCGTCCGGTGCTGCTGCAATTCACGGCCACATGGTGTGGCCCGTGCCGCCGGGTGAAGCCGGATGTGCAGGCGCTGGCGCGCGAAGTGCAGGGCAAGGCGGAGGTGGTGGCGATCGATGTCGACGCGCATCGCGCGGTGGCGGCGAAGTATAAAGTGAGCGGCATTCCTTGTTTCGTGGCGGTGAAGGACGGGCGGGAGGTGGCGCGCAGGACGGGAGCGATTTCGAAGGCCGAGATGAGGCGCATGCTGGATCTGTGACGGGAGCGCGGGAACGGCCTGACATCTCCACGGCATGGATCTCCGCCAGCTTCGTTATTTCCAGGCCGTGGCCGAGGAACTGAGTTTCTCGAAAGCGGCGCGGCGGCTTCGGATCGCCCAGCCGGCTTTGAGCCGGGCGGTGCGCGACCTCGAGGACGAACTGGGCGCGCCGCTGCTGGAGCGTTCGCGGCGCCTGGTGCGGCTCACGGAGGCGGGGGCGGTGCTGCTGCACGAGGCCGGGGTCGTGCTGCTGCGGTTCGACGAGGCGCTGCGGCGGGTGGGTCGCACGATCCGCGGGGAGGAGGGTGAACTGCGCGTCGGATACATCGGGCCGCCGACGGCCGCGTTTCTCGGGCGGCTCGTGGCCGAGTACCGGCGGCGCTTCCCGCGCGTGACCGTGCACCTCGAGGAACGCACGCCCGAACGCGTCTGCGAAATGGTGGCCGCCGGGCGGCTTACACTCGGGTTGACCCGGCCGGTCCTGGCGCACGAGGCGCTCGGCCTGCGCACGCACCTCCTGCGCCGCGAACGGCTTTGCGCGGTGCTGCCGGCCACGCACCGGCTCGCGGCGAAGAAGCGCCCGCGCTGGACCGATCTCGCCGGCGAACCGCTCGTCGTTCTTTCGCGGCGCGAAGGCGGCAGCCTGCACGACGAAATCATGATCGCCTGCCGCGAGGCCCGCGTCGAACCACAGCTCGCGCACACGCCGAGCGTGATCGGCACCGTGCTCAGCTACGTCGAGGCGGGCGCCGGCCTGGGCGTCATCGCCGAAAGCGTCGCCGCCCTCGGATCCGGAACGCCGCTCGTTTTCCGTCCGCTGCATCCGCTGCATCACGTCGATTTCAGCCTGGTCTGGCCCGCCGCCGGCAGCACGCGGCTGGCCAACGCTTTCGGCAATCTGGTCGTCGAGTGGCACCGCGCAGGGCTCCTGTGGCCGGATGAACCAGGCGCCGCAGGCCGCGAAAGTCGACTACCAGAAGTTCCCCGACCACTTGGCGAAAATCCGGGACTGGAGAAGAAGAAAGGGGATTGAGGAAGGGATTGAAGTTGTCAAGTTTTCTGTCAATTTCCGTCATAGACCGCACTCTGGAACCCCTTTTCCTTCGCCGATCTCCCTTGGTCTTCACTCCAGGGATTGTCCGCTTTGATCCGGTTCTGGCGATTGAGAAGTACATTCCAGAAATCCAGGAAGACCTCCGAAAGAACGGCTTTCCAAAATTGAGGGAGAGAATTGCGCACCGCCACCTCGTTCGCCTGGGCGAACAGGAAGGTCTTGAACTGAGAATCGTCAAGCAATGGGAGTTCTCCAATTCTGCCAACCAGACCTCCGTTCTCGTCGATCAGGAGTCCGTCGGAGTGGAAACAACGCACTATTCAACCTACAAGAACTTCGATGAATTGCTGCGGCTCGCGCTCCAGATCGGCACCGACCGATTGGAAGTGGGCGATATCCTCCGTTGCGGTCTGCGCTACGTCGATGCGGTGGATCAACCTCCCGAGGGAGGTTTCGGAGCCTGGATCAGGGAGGATCTGCTGGGCTTCAAGAACCTGGATGGTTTTGAGCAGGCTCACAGCCACTCCGTGACCCAACTCCAGAGCGGGCAGGGTACGACGTTGCTTGTCAAAGCCACTCTGACGCCGCAAGGCATTGTCCTGCCTCCCGATCTCCTGCCTTGTGATCTGGCATTCAGGACACACCCGGTTCGCAACCAACCATTTGTGCTGATGGATTTCGATCATTACTCCGAAAGCCCTTTCCCCTACGATCGGGTCGCCGCATTGACCCACCTCGCAACCCTGCATGACGGTCTTGATCGTGCCTTTCGCGCCGCCGTAACCCCTTACGCCATCGAACAATGGAAGAAAGCCTGACAAATCCCCACCGCCCGTTAACGAGTTCCGCCCGCCATGCTGCCGGTGCCCTTCTCCTGGGGACAGGCGCCATTTCATGCGCATTTCCACCGACGACGGTGGAACTCATCCTGAGCCTGCACTCCTCCGGCTCCAACATCGATTTTCTGCGCGCCATGCCGGATCGGGAACTGTCTCTTGATCCGGCCGAGCTCTATCCCCGCGCCGTTCGGAGCCTGCGAAGCCTCTCGTTGAAGAAGGCTCCCCCCGCTTCGACACTGCTCGAAACCAGCGAAAAGCTGGAGACGGTCCGCTGCTGTTTCTCCCCCACAGGCCAGCAACTGGCGGATGCTCTCGGCGTCACGCGAGCCACCGTTTACAACTGGCTCGATGGCAAAACCGAAGTGCGCCCGAAAAACCAGCAGCGCCTGGACGCCCTGCTGGAGCTTGCCCGGTTCTGGGAAGACCAAAAACCATCCCCGCTGGCAATCCTTCGATCCGCTGAAAAACGCGAGTTGTTTCGCATTCTCGCCCAAGGAACGGATCGGGCATTGAATGACGCCAGGGAACAGCTTGCCGCATTCGCCACCAAACACCAGCGACCGCGTCCGAAAAGCATCCTGGAAATCCAGCGGGAGAAGAACATGGACCCACTCCCTCAACACATATCGGAGGCACTCATGGCGGAACGCCTGCCGACGATCGCGCCTCCGAACGACTGATTGCCAGTGGAGAATCCAGGCGAGACACTTCGGAAGAAAGGATGGCGGCAAGGCCTGATCCTTCCCGTCGGCGTCTTCGGGAACAGATTGCCGGGTGAGGCAACGCCTCCCCCTGAGGCATTCCTCATCGCTGTCAGCCAAAGCTGCGATCTGGTGCATCATTCCTTTCAAAATGAGCCGCACGCGATCTTGCTCGTTCTCAATCCAGTGGCAATGATGTGGCTCCGATTTCCGAACGTGACCTCAGTTACGCGGAACTCAAGCAGCTTGCCCGATTGGACTACGACTATCTATCGTAACGATTTTATTAGCCATCTTCGGGGGGCTTATAGTCTGCGCAGTGGTGTTCCCCGCGGACGACGGCTTCGGCGGCTTCACGGAGAGGTGAGTGGGGCAGCGTGCCGGTCCAGGCGGCGGCTTCGGCCTGGCGGGCGGCGCGCCATTGTGTGCAGACGACGGCGGCGAGCCAAATCCAGACGGGATCTGACAAGGCGCGGTCATCCATCCGAATGCGGTCGGTGATCATTTCAGCGCAAAGCTGAGGGTGGCCATGCGCTTGGTGTTCGACGATGATGCGGAGAAGCCGGTCACGCCATTGGGCGTCAGGCTGCGCGCGCGACGATGCCATGGCGGCGGATTTATCAGATCCTAGCCATTCCCACATCGCGTCCCGCAACGGATGTTTGAGGGGTATTTCACTCCAGTGATCCCGGCACCATGTTATCGTGGCTGCAGGGTCGTATCGCATTCCTCCACGACAGGCTCTATTCCATGTAAACGCGCGCTGGTCTTCTGGCATCGAAAGGATGAGATCCGCCGCCTCCTCCACGCCGTGTGCTTCCGCGAGGGACTCGGCGACGAGGGAGACGACGGAATCATCCGCCGGCCCGAATCGGCGGAGCAGATCCGCGGCCGCCCGCGCATCGGCTGTTCTGCCGGAAGTCGCCAGCGCGCTGGCGGCTCCCGAAAGAACCGTGGCTGGCAAATCCTCCGCGAGAAGCTCCCGGACTTTGGCTTCTTCCTCCCCGCTTCGCAGGAGATCGCAAAACACCTCCCAAGTCAGCCGATACCATTTGATTAAATCTGGATACTCAACCATTTGCCGCACGGCTTCCCTCGTTCCCAGGCTGACCAGCGAGTGCTTTATGCAGCTGAACTCATAATCCGAGGCGTTTTCGGAATACAGTTTTTGCACCCTGCCCACGATTGACGGCGCCGCGTAAAGCAGATTGCTGAGCACCTGGTCTCGGTCGTGGCCCTGTTCCATGCGGCCAACGAGTTCCAGCGCCTGATCGGGCGATTGCGCGGCGATGCTTTGCGCGTAGCTGCCCAGAGCCTCAAGGGCGAGGTCACCGTCGTCCAGTTCACTGATGAAAGCCAGTGCCTGCCCGGGCATTCCCGACATCGCCGCGACGAGACCTGGCACCAACGTGCGGCAGCCGACGCCACGGGCGTTCGCCTGCCGCCATGTCTCTACGGCCTGTTCGGGTGCCCGGCGGCTGAGGATATTGATGATCGTATGCCAGGCGGCACGCTCGACGGGCGAGCGTCCGCCGGTGTGCCGGTGCAGGACATGGGAAAAGGGATTCAGCACTCCCGGGCGCATCTCCAGCGGCTCATCCCCCGGCAATGTCATATCCGCGAGAGAAACCGCCCACGCCCGCGCCGACGCAGCGTCCTTGCCGGTCAGGCGCGCGGCAATGCTCGCGGCAGCGATGGCAGCCGTGCGCCCCGGCAATTGTGTGAGGAAGTTTGTCGCAGCGGCCAAATCCTCCTCCGACCAGCGGCGAAAGAGCAGCCGCACCACGGCTTCGTGAGCTTCGTGCCGCAGAAAGCCGTTGGCGATGGCCGCAAGCTCCGCGCCGGAAAGCATCGTCGTATGCTTGATCAAGCTCGCCTCCGTTCGTGGCAGGTCGTGCGGGTGAACGAAACTCGCGAGATCGAGGAGAGTCACGGCTTTCATGACTGGGATTGGCCGAGAATGGAACGGACTCGTGCGAGGGAATCCTGCCGCGCCTGCGGGTTGTGCACCGAGGAAATGGCGGCCTCGACAATGGAGCGGATGTCTGTTAACTCATTTTCGAAGAGTTGCGGCGCCCGTTTCTCAAAGTCCAGCGCCTCATCTTCGCTCAACTGTTTCCAGCAGCGGCGCAGGATGGCCGCATCGGCCGCGTTTACGGGCAGTGGCAGGCTCCGCAATTCCTCGCGGAGCATGTCTGGATTCGATCGGGCGAGGGTTTTGGAGATCAGTTCCAGGAACGCGAGCCGGTCAGTCAACGGCAGTTCCCGGGCGGTGCGCAATCCCTCCTCCGGCGCCGGCCAGCCAAGGGCCACGCTGTTGAGGGCGATACGGCGCATGTGTTCCTGGGGCAGCGAGCACGCGCCGGCCAGGGCCTCTTCCGGGGCGGCCATGGCCCAGGCGCGAAAGACATGACCTGTCACGGGCTCGAAGTCCATGCCGGTGTACCACGAGGTCACCGGCGTCCGCGATTCCGTGCCGCCCATCCACGCGATGAGTTCGCGCCCGGCAGCGTGCGGTTCCAGCATCGCCCATTCACGGAAAATCGTTGCGGCAGTCTGGTCCGCATCATGGTCCAATCCGTCGGCTGCAAGCCAGCGCGCGATGTGCAGGGCCGCGGCGGGATCGGTCCGCACGAACACGCTGGCCGCGGCTTGAGCATCGCTGGCTCCCGCCCGCGTTTTCTTGAGCCAATCCATGATATCCTGAGGGGAAGAAACCGCGGCGGCCGCACGGATCACGCCGCCGCGGCCTTCGCCTCCGTGGAATCCGCGTTCCAGCGAGGGCAGCAGCGCCAGCGCCCGATGAGGATCGGTGACGGCGAATACCGCCAGATAATCGAATCGAAAAGCCTCCGTCTCACCCGGCAGCGACGCGAGGAGTGTCCACGCCTCCTCGTGCGGCAGGCGTCCCAGCAAAGACGCCGCCATTTTCTTCACCGGCTGAGCCGAGCGGTGTTCAAGGAGCACAGCCTTCGCCATGGCCGGCAAATCCCGATCAGCCCAGCGGCTCGCGCAGGCGTGTTCCACCACGACTGCAACCTCCCGGTCGGAATGGCCAAAAGATCCGCGCCAGTATTCAACAACGGAATGCGGCGCGACGTCTTCCAACGCCAGAAACACTTCGCCCGCGGCGGCATCATCTTGATGCGCATTCGCGAGTAAGACAAGAGCGTCGAAGCTGTCCGGGGTATCCATACGGCACGAATATCGCAGAGTGAGAATACTGTAACGACAGGAAAGGGTATCGGGAACCGCGGATTTCGGATGAGCGATTTGTTTTTCGTTGGTTCAAGGACGTGAAGGACGTGAAGGACGGAAGGGACAAAAGGGGGGGCGGGGTCAGGTTGTTTCCAGGGCCTCGTCATCGGGTGGATTCAATTTGGTGGCTGGTTCGGTGGCCTGGGTGCGGAGTTTGCGGAAGCGTTCGGCGGCGGTCAGGAGTGTGAGGAGGAAGGATGGGAGGAAGGTGAGGGTGACGACGGCGGTGAAGGCGAGGCCGAAGAGGACGATGGCGCCGAGTCCTCGATACAGCTCGGTGCCGGCGCCGGGGAGGAAAACGACGGGGGCGAGCCCGAGCAGGGTGGTGGAGGTGGTCATGAGGATCGGGCGGAGGCGCGAGGCGACCGCTTCCTTGACGGACGTGAGGCAATCGAGGCCGAGCTTGCGGTAGTTGTGCATGGTGCGGTCGACGATGAGGATCGGGTTGTTTACGGCCACGCCGAGCAGGACGAGGAACCCGAGCATGGTGATCATGTCGAACGGCTGGCGGATGGCGGACAGTCCGATCTGTGGGAGCCAGGCGCCGATGAGATTGAGCAGCCACAGTCCGCCGATGCCGCCGCTGATGCCCAGCGGCACGGTGAGCAGGATGATCAACGGGTCGCCCCAATGCCGGTAGATGATCACGAGCTGCAGGTAGCACAGGATGACGGCGATCCAGAGGTTTGTGGAGAGGGATGCGCGTGTGGCGTCGAGCTGATCGGCCGCGCCGGCGACGTCGATGGCCACGCCGGTGGGCAGGGCTCCGGAGGTGCGCAGGTGCTGGACGACGTCCTTGCGCACGATTTCGACGGCGGATTCCAGCGGGATGGAGCGTGGCGGAATGACGTTGAGGGTGACAGTGCGGCGGCCGTCGACGCGGCGGATGGTGGCGGTGTCGACGGTTTCCCGGATTTCGGCGAGGGCGCTCAACGG
Organism: uncultured Akkermansia sp.; assembly: GCA_964647495.1. GTDB lineage: Bacteria > Verrucomicrobiota > Verrucomicrobiia > Verrucomicrobiales > V1-33 > CAJBME01. Next base: position 8,704 of record CAZYHO010000040.1, read on the forward strand.
GAGGATCGAGCCCTGAGGTGTGCGGATGCTGAGGTCGCCGATGTGGTCGAGCCGCTGTTCATTGACGGCGCCGCTGAAGAGGAAGATATCGACCTTGTCGTCGTCGAGGATGAATTCGTCCACGAAGGCGCCATCGGTGAGGGCGGCGACGGCGTAACCGAACTCGCGTGTTTCGAGGCCGACTTCGGCGAGGCGTTCCCAGCGCGGGCGGATTTCGAGGAGCGGCTGGCCCAGCGTGAGCGAGGACGGTGTGGAATTGATGCGGGCATTGTCCAGAGCCTGCTCGGCGCGGCGGTAGGCGAGCAGGGCTGTTTCGTAGATGGCGGGGAGGTCGGGGCCGCTGATGTCGAGATTGACGGCGCGGGTGCCGCCGTCGTTGCTCGAAATGATGGAGCCGCGGGAAGAGAAGGCGCGCATGCCTGGGTAAGCGCGGAACCGCTCGTCGATGATGTCCATGAACGCGTCGATGTGCCCCGGATTCCTGGTTTCCGCGATGACGCGGATCGACTGCGGTTGGGCGATGACGGTGAGGCGCGCAAGGGCGGGCACGCTGGTTTCGCCTCTGGCGAATTGCGCGGGGTCGTGCTTGAGGTACGGGAGCAGATCGTCCTGAAGCGAGACCGCGATCCGGTCCATTTCCTTCAGGCTGTAGCCCGGCGGCGCGATCATGCTGGAGAACGACTTCGCCTCTTCTCCCTCGGGGAGGTACTCCGCCGCGGGTGTGAGGAAAACGAGCCCGCCGACACTGGCGGCCACGGTGAGCACCAGGCAGGCGAGCCGGCGCGCGTGAGATTCGAGCAGCCAGACGAGCGAACGCGGCAGGCGCGGGCTGTGGTTGGCGACGCTGCGCGCGCGGCGGCCGAGCTTTTCGGGGAGATTGGCGAACGCGACCGGCACCAGGGTGACGGCGACGAGCATCGAGACGAGGATGGAGGCGGAGATGGCGATGCCGATGTCGGAGAAGAGCTGGCCGGCTTCCTCCCTGACGAAGAGCAGCGGCAGGAAAACGAGCACGGTCGTCAAGGTGCCCGAAAGCACGGCGGCCCAGACGGCGCGGGTGCCGTCGATCGCGGCCTGGAGGCGCGATTTCCCCTTGTGGCGCTCCTGCTGAATGCTTTCGAGGACGACGATCGTGTTGTCGATGGTCATGCCGATGGCGAACGCGATGCCGGCGAGCGAGATGACGTTGATGGTGCGGCCGAGCGTGAGCAGGCCGATGAAACTGGCCACGGTGCAGACCGGCATGCCGCACATGCCGATGACGGTGGTGGTGACGGATCTCAGGAAGAGCCACATCACGGCGGCGGCGAGCGCGGCGCCGAGGAGGATGTTATGCCAGACTTTGCTGACGGCATCCTCCACGTAGCGGACATCGTCGTTGCTCAGCGCCATGTACAGGCCGGCCGGCGCCAGCACGTCCCGGTTGATGGTGTCCACCACCGGGAGCACCGCTCGCTTGATGGCGATGACATTCGATCCGCTTTCCCGGCGCAGCGAGAGGCGGATGTTCGATTCACCGTCGGTGTAGGCCGTGCTGCGGATTTCGAAATGGTCGAGCTGCACGGTGGCCACATCGCGCAGGCGGGTCAGGGCATCGCCGCGCCGTGCAACGATGAGGTCTTCGAGATCTTCGAGGGTTGCGAAGCGGCCGACCGTGCGAAGCAGGTAGCGCCTTTTGCCCTCGTCGACATCGCCGGCGGAGACATCGGTATTGCGGGCGCGGATGGCCTGGCGCAGTTCGGTCAGCGAAATGCCGCGTTCCGCGAGGCGTCCGGGGTCGACGAGGATTTGCACCTGGCGTTCGGCGCCGCCGCCGATTTCGACCTGCGAGACGCCGGAGATGCGTTCCAGCGGAGTGCGGACAAGGTCGTCCACCATGTCGCGCATCATGTCTATATCCAGGCCGCGCGGGTTGCCGGGCAGCGGGACGACGCGGAATGACATGAAGGAATTCTCGGAGAAGGAGCTGGTGCGCAGGACCGGTTCGTCGACGTTCTCGGGATAGGCGGGGACCTGGCTCAGGGCATTGTTGACGCGGAGCAGGGCCTCGGTCACGTCGGCGCCAAAGGGAAATTCGAGGCGGATGGTGGCTTCGCCGGTCGATGCCTCGGAGACCATGCGCGAGAGATTCGGCAGGCCGCGCAGGTAGCGTTCCTGCTCGATGAGGATTTCTTTTTCGACGTCCTGGGGAGTGGCGCCGGGCCAGCGGGTCCGAATGGTGACCGTGCGGACTTCGAGATCCGGGATCATCTGGACCGGGACGCGGGTCGCGGCGACGATGCCCAGGAGCATGACCATGGCCATGATCACGGTGACCATGGTGCCGCGTTTGAGGATGGCTTCGATCATCGAGGGCTTGGACTTGGGGCGTGGCGGGCGTGAAGCGTGTGGCGCGCGATGCTGCGGGTTCGCGACGAGGTCGGGCGGCTGGTTATCGGGGTGCGGGCCCGGTCGTGGCGGCCGGGTCGGGCGGGGTTGATATCACGGTGACCGGCTCTCCCTCGCGCAGGCCTTCGTTGCCGTGCAGGACAAGCGCGGGATTTCCCTCGAGCCCTCGGTGCACCACGATCCGGCTTGCCAGGGTCTGGCCGAGTTCGACCACCCTGGAACGGGCGACCTGGGCGCCGTTTGCGGTTTCGACGAGCCAGACCTTGGTGGTGCCGTCGGGAAACCGCACGACGGCGTCGCGCGCGACCTGCACGACCGGCTGCCCGGTCTTGAAAGAAAAGCGCGCCTTGGCCGACATGCCCGGTCCCGCGAGACCGTGCGGGTCGTCCAGTTCGAGGCGCACGAGGAAGGTTCGGGCGACCGAGTCTTTGACCGGAACGCGGGCCGCGATCCTTGCGGGAAGCGGCGTGTCGGGGAAGGGGTCGAGGCGCACGGTGGTCTCGATGCGCGAAGGATTGTCCTCGGGGCCGGGGGCGTGCAGGGCGGCGTAGGTTTCCTGGGGCGCCTGGACATCGACCCATGGGGAGCCGGTTTCCACCAGCTCGAGGACCGGTGTGCCGGTCTGCACCCACTCGCCTTCCTCCGCGAGCTTGCGGCTGATCACGCCTGAGAACGGGGCCGGCAACCGGTGGCGGGCGATGATTTCCTCCTGCTCCTTCACCTGGACCGTGAGGTGGTCGAGGAGCGCGCGGCGGACGCGCACGTTTGTCTCGCGCGTTTCCGCCTCGGAGCGCGAAAAGCCGCCGACTTTCGCGAGGTTCCGGCTTTCCTCGACGAGGCGCTCCGCTTCGGCGAGTTCCACCTCCGCCTGCCGGCGCGCGGCGACCACTTTTTCCAGGGCCAGCGCGGCCAGGGCGGGATCGAGTTCCATCAGGACATCGCCCGCGGCCACGACAGCCCCGGCGTCCACCCGCAACTGGTGGATCAGCCCGCTGGTTCGGGCCGAGAGCCGCGATTGCCGCCGCGCCGTCACCGAGCCGGTCAGCTCCCAGGTCGTCGCGACCGGTTCCGTCACCGGATGCGTCACGGTCACCGGCCGCGGCGCCTCCTGGGCCGCCTCGGAACAGACGACCGCCATCGCGGCGCCGAGGAGCACGGCGAATGAGCCCGGGTGTGAATGGATCATCGTGTATTTTAGGACGAGGAAACGCCGTCCGCATCGCCGAATCCGCGTTTCCGGACCGCGTTGGTGGGTTTTCCGCGGCTCACCGGGGCTCGATTTTTCCCGACTGCCTGGCCAGGTCGGCGCCGACCTCGGTGCAGAGACCGAGGAAGGTGCGTTCGGCGAGGTTGAGCGGGCGCGATTTGAGATGGGCGGCGACCCAGTCGCGGCGGAGGCGGGCCTTGGGGAGCGGGACGCTGACGAGGTGGCCGGCGGCGAGTTCGGTGCGGGCGGTCCACTCGGCGGCGATGGCGACGCCGAGCCCGAGTTTGGCGAGTTCTTTGATGGCTTCGGTGCTGCCGAGTTCGATGAAGCTGCCGGTGCGCTGGCCGAGGCGGCGGAAGTAGTCTCCGATCATGTCGAAGGTATAACTGCGGCGGCTGGCGACGATGTACGTCTGGGCGGCGAGATCGCGCGGTTTGGGTTTGGCGCCGGCCCACGGGTGGAGCGGGCTGACGAGGAAAAGGAGTTCGTCGGAAAAGATGGGATGACAGCGGAGCAGGGAGGAATCGTGGGGGCGCAGGCAGAGGCCGAGGTCGATGCGGTCGCTTTCGAGGTGGGCGATCGTTTCCGGCGAGGTGCCGGGAGCGACGGCGATGCTGAAGAGCGGGAAGGACTCCTTGAATTCGCGGAGCACGGTGGGGAGGACGAATTGGGCGGTGGCGGTGGTGGCGCCGATCCGGAGCTGGCCGCGAGGGGCCTGGTCGAGGGCGCCGAGGCTGGCGCGCGCCTGGGCCATGCGGCTCTGGATGGCGTCGGCATGGGTGAGCAGTTCGCGTCCATGGTGGGTGAGGAAGACGCGGCGGCCCTGCCGGTGAAACAACCGGCAGCCGAGATCGGTTTCGAGAGCCCGGATGGCGTGGCTGATGGCCGATTGCGTGAGATGGAGCAGTTCGCCTGCCTTGGTGAAACTGCCTTCGCGGGCGAGCACGCTGAACGCGCGGAGTTGCCGGGAATCGAGAAGCGGTTCCATGCATGAACAGAATTCATCCTTTTCAGAAATACAATGGCTGTCTGTTTATGGAACGTCGGCCGGGGGCTGGCACGTCGGATGCGGTGGAGAGAGGCCATGCCCGATCCATCCGCCCGGTCGCCCGTCCGGTCTTCCGCCCGCCGCCGGCCCGCGCGCTCCCGCCCGACCAGTCCGCCGCTGCGGATCGGGTTTATCGCGCTGGCCGACTGCGCGCCCTTGCTGGTGGCCGAGGCCGAAGGATTGTTCGCGCGTCACGGCCTGAACGTGCGGCTGAGCTGCGAAGTCGGCTGGGCGTCGATCCGCGAAAAGCTGGCCGGCGGCGAGCTGGACGCGGCGCACGCGGTGTGCGGATTGTCGCTGACGATGCCGCTTGGTCTGCAAGGGCCGCCGTGCGATGTGGCCACGGCTTTTGTCTTCAACAGGCACGGCAATGCGATCACGCTGGCGCAGAACTTGTGGCGGCTCGGCGTGCGCAGCGCCTCCGATCTCGGCAAGCTCGTCCGCAGCCACCCGGCGCGCCTTCTCACGTTTGCCACGGTCTCGCTGGCGTCGGCGCACAATTTCATGCTGCGGCGGTGGCTCACCTCGGCCGGACTGGATCCGCAACGGCATGTCCGCCTCATCGTCCTCCCGCCAACGCAAATGGCCGACAGCCTGAAGGCCGGATTGATCGACGGCTTTTGCGCGGGTGAACCGTGGAATTCGGTGGCAGTGGCCGAGGGATCGGGCTGGGTCGCGGCAACCAGCGCCGACATCCTGCCGCTGCATCCGGAAAAGGTGCTGCTCGCCACGGCAGCGCTGATGCGCGAGCGCGAGGCCGAACACGCCGCCCTCATTCGCGCGCTGGCCGCAGCCTGTGCCCAGTGCGATGACCCGGCGCGGCGGCCGGCCGTGGCGGCGTTGCTCGCGGCAAGCCAGCACCTGCGCGCGACCCGGACGCTGTTCGAAAAATCACTCGTCGGGCCGTTCGAAACCGGCGTCGGCACGCCGCTGCCGGTCGACGACTTCCACATCTTCCACCACGGCGACACCAACCGCCCAACGCCCGAGAAGGGCCGGTGGGTGGCGCGGGAACTGGCCTTCCACGGCGTCGTTCCCGCTGCCCGCGCGGCTGCTCTCCTGCGGCTCGTGCCCACTTCATGGCGCGATGACCTGTACACCGAGGCGCTCGCCGCCCATCGGCCGTCCACACCCGAAGCACAGCCGGTCCACGCCTGAATACCGCACCGCCCGCCGGCCGGCACACGGAAGCCGGAAGGAATCACCCAATTCCCTATAGACAATAGGGTGATATTGGTTCCCCCCGCAGGGTGACAGACGAATTGCGGTGGGTTTTGGCGCTGGAGGACAGTCGGAATATGCGGCGCATAAAGTGACTGTCCCCACAGGCCATATTTTCCATACTCGCTCCACTGACGAGTGGTGGTGGTGGCGGCGGCGGTGATTTCCAGAGGGCGGTTGCGGCGCGGATTTTGCTATATAGGGTTTTTACCCGCCAATTTCTCATCCGATGATTCCGCAACTCCCCAGCAACGCTCCATTCACGCCCGAGCAGATCGAGTGGCTCAACCGCTTTTTTGCCGAGGCGTTCGGCGAGGGAGGGGCGGCGGCGGCGGCCGGGCCGCCGAAGCCGCCGATGCTCGTGCTTTATGGCAGCCAGAGCGGCAACTCCGAGTCGCTGGCCAAGAAGGTGGGTCGGGAGGCGTCGGCGCGGGGATTCAGGCCGCGGGTGGCCGGTCTGGACACGGTGAGCGCGGCCGATTTGAAGAATGAATCGACAGTGCTGATCATCACGAGCACCTGGGGTGAAGGGGACATGCCGGAAAACGCGGTCGATTTCTGGGACGGTCTGAACCAGAACGGATCGTCGCCGAACCTCGCCGGCGTCAAGTTTTCCGTGCTGGCGCTCGGTGACCGCAATTATGGCGACACGTTCTGCCTGGCCGGCAAGAAACTTGACGAGCGCCTGACGGAGCTTGGCGCGAGCCGGCTTGCCGAGCGGGTCGACTGTGATGTGGAGTACGACGCGCCGGCGGACGAATGGCTGACCGGCGTTTTTGCGGCGCTCGGGGCCAGCGAGGTGGCCGAGGTCGGCGCGGGCGAATCCGCCGCGTTGCCCGCGGCGGCCGCTTCGGTGGGCACGCCCGCCGAGCCTGCCGAGGAGCCGGAAGATCCCTATTCGAAGAAGCATCCGCTGATCGCTGCGTTGGTGGCGAATCGCCGGCTGAACGGCAAGGATTCTGCTAAGGATACGAGGCACATTGCCTTCTCGATCGAAGGATCCGGCCTCAGTTACGAGGTTGGCGACGCCCTGGGCGTCTTCCCCGCTAATTGTCCAGACGTTGTGGCACGGGTGATGGAGTCTCATCGCCTGGATCCGGAAGTGGTCGTCCCGCTCCCGGGCGGCGGGGAAGCGCCTCTGCGTGTCGCCCTCGGGCGGCACTGCGAGATCCGCACGCTTGTCGGGAAGACGGCGGACGCGCCGCCTGTTTCGCCGGCCGACTTTGTCGGGGGCCTGCGCCGACTGCAGCCACGCCTTTACAGCATCGCGAGCAGCCTGAAGGCGCATCCGGGCGAGGTGCATCTGTGTGTCGGCCGCGTCGCGTACGAGAAAGACGGGGTGGCCCACAAAGGTGTGTGTTCCACTTTCCTGGCAGACCGTCTGCCTCTCGGCGAATCAGCCGGCATCTATGTCCAGCGCGCGCCGCACTTCCGCCTGCCCGCCGACCAGTCGCTCCCGGTCATCATGGTTGGCCCCGGCACCGGCATCGCGCCATTCCGCGCGTTTCTTGAAGAACGGGCGGCCGTCGGCGCGACCGGGCGGAACTGGCTGATTTTTGGCGACCAGCATGCCGCGACCGATTTTCTGTATCGCGAGGAAATAGAGGCTTTCGTGCGCAAAGGAGTGCTCCACCGGTTCGACACCGCGTTCTCGCGCGATCAGGAGAGGAAAATCTACGTGCAGAACCGCATGATGACCGCGGCGATGGAGATCTTCATGTGGCTCGAACGCGGCGCCCATTTCTATGTCTGCGGCGATGCGTCCAGGATGGCGAAGGATGTGGACGCCGGGCTGCACCACATCGTCCAGACCATCGGCGGCAAGTCCGCCGCCGGCGCGGCCGAGTACGTCACCGCGCTCAGGAAAGCGGGCCGGTATCAGCGCGACGTGTACTGACATGGCGGGGGCGAGGGGAGGGGCGCCGCGGCCTCCGCGATTGGCGCAAGGGGATGCGTGACAGCGCGCCGATTCGAGGCTAATCGGGGTGCATGTCGATCCCTTTGAACACATTGCGCGCGGGCGTGGCAGGCACCGGTTTTATCGCGCCGGTGCACATTGAGGCGTTGAAGCGGCTGGGCGTGGAAGTGACGGCGGTGTGCGGATCGACGGAGGCGGCGCGGGCGACGGCGGCGCGATGGGGGATACGCGAGGTGTACGGGGACTACGATTATCGCGGGCTGGTGGCGTCGCCGAACGTGGACGTGGTGCACATCACATCGCCGAACAAGGTGCATGTGGAGCAGTCGCTGGCGGCGCTGGCGGCGGGGAAACACGTGGTGTGCGAGAAGCCGCTCGGGATGACGGGAAAGGAGACGCAGCGTGTGGTGGCGGCGGTGAAACGGGGGAGGGGACGGGGACCGGTCTTCGCGGTGAATTATATGTGCCGGTTTTTCCCCGCGGTCTTGCAGATGCGGGCGATGGTGGCGCGCGGCGATCTCGGGCGCATCATCCATGTGCAGGGTCACTTCTTTCAGGACTGGTTGCTGGAGGAAACCGATTTCAACTGGCGCGTGCTGGCGAGCGAGGGCGGAAAGCTGCGGGCGGTGGGTGACATCGGAACCCACTGGATCGACGCCGTGTCGTTCATCCTCGGAGCGCGGGCGACTTCGGTGTTCGCGCACGTCGAGACGTTTCACAAGACGCGGCTGCGGCCGCCGGGACAGGTGCAGACATTTGCGAAGGTGGATCCGGACGCGCTGGTCCGTTACAAGGTGGACACGGAGGACTTCGGGAGCGTGCTGCTGCGTTTCGGCAAGGCGAAGCACGGGTTCGTCAACGGCGCGCACGCGAATGCCTCGATTTCGCAAGTCGCGGCAGGGTGGAAGTGCGACATGATGATCGGTATTTACGGGACAAAGGGCAGCGTCCAATGGAACCTCCAGGATCCGAACGAAATCCGCGTCGGCCGCCGCGACGAACCGAACCAGCTTCTGCAGCGGGCCACGGCGGGATTCAGCGAGGACGTGGCGGGGTTCACTGACTATCCCGGCGGGCATCCGGAGGGGTTTCCGGATGCGCACAAGATGCACTATCGCGCGGTGTACGAGCACGTCGCAAGCGGCCGGAAAACGCCCGTCCTTTTCGCGACCGCGGAGGACGGCCACCACGAGGTTCAGCTCTGCGAAGCCATCCTGCGAAGCCACCGCTCCCGCGCCTGGGTGGCGGTGGGGGCAGGAGGCAAGGGGTAAGGGGCGGGCGGCATGCGGCATGCGGCAGGAGACAGGGTTCACCGAATACCGTGCGCCGTAACACCGTGAACCGTGTACCGCTGAACCGTGTACCGCTGCACCGTGCACCAATCACAGGGCACGCCAGCGGTTCCCG
>CAZYHO010000041.1:0-1951 GCA_964647495.1 uncultured Akkermansia sp.
TGATCCGACTGATCCGACTGATCCGACTGATCCGACTGATCACACATGGGGTCTGTCCCCACTTCTCCCTGAGCTTGCTCATGATCAGGGCGCCAGCGCCTTGTCGATTCCAGTGGCGCGCCGGGAGAAAGCGTGTTTAACCTCCCCGATGTCCGTACTCGCCCTATCCCCGCTGGAGGAAAAACTCCAGGATCTCTGCGCCGCCATCGTCGCCGACGAGGAGGTCGTCTCCGCCCGTTTGCACGCCGAAGCCTTTCTCGCCGATGAGGGAGCCGTCGGTCTCTATCGCCGCCTCATGCAGTCGCAGCAGGAGTTGCATCACAAGCAGCACGGCGGCGAGAGAATCAGCGATGCCGAAATCGAGGCGTTCAGCCAGCTTCGTGACCAGGCGGAGGCCAACCCGCTGATCCAGAACTTCAACGAAGCCCAGGAGACGCTCCAGGGAATCGCCACCCTGGTGAATGGTTTCATCACCAAAACTCTCGAAAAAGGCCGCGTCCCCACACAAGAAGAAGTCTTCGCCAACCAAAGCGGCGGCTGCGGTTCCGGCTGCGGCTGCCACTGAGGAGGGCAGTGAGCAGTATTCGGTGGCTCAGTGTTCAGTGGCCGGTGAGCAGTGGGCATGCCCCGTGAACCGTGAACCGTGAACCGTGAAAACAGTCACCGGTCGCACTCGCCCATGACGAAATCCAGGGAGCCGAGAATGGCCGGGACGTCGCTCATCATGTGGCCGGGCAGGATGGTCGAGAGGATGCTCAGGTTGCAGAAGCTCGGGCTGCGGATCTTGAGGCGGTAGGGCACGCCGCCGCCTTTGCTGTGGATGAAGAAGCCGAGTTCCCCCTTCGGGTTTTCCGCGCCGAAGTACACTTCGCCCGGGGGCGCGCTGATCCCTTGTGTGGCGATGATGAAGTGATGGATCAGTTCCTCCATGCTCAGGAGCACCTTTTCTTTGGACGGCAGGACGTTCTTCGGGTCCGGCATGCAGATCGGCCCGTCCGGCAGGCGCGCGATCACTTGCCGCAGAAGGCGCACCGACTGCCGCAGTTCCTCCATACGCACCTGATACCGCGCGTAACAGTCGCCCTCCTCCGCGATCGGAATGTCGAACTCGTACTGCTCGTACCCGAGGTACGGCCTGGCCTGGCGCAGGTCGTGCGCGACTCCGCAGGCGCGCAGATTCGGTCCGCTCAGGCCGTAAGCGATCGCCTGGTCCCGGCTGATCACCCCGATCCCGACCGTGCGATCCATGAAAATCTTGTTCCGTGAAAGCAGCGCTTCCATCTCCTCGATCACCGGCTCCAGCTCGTCCAGAAACCGGATCACCCCATCGGTGAAGCCCGCCGGCAAATCGCGCGTCATGCCGCCGATCCGCGTGTAGCTCGTCGTGAACCGCGCGCCTGTGAGCTGCTCGCACAGATTGTACACCTTCTCGCGCTCGTTGAACGTGTATAAAAACGCCGTCATCGCCCCCACGTCCATCGCGTACACCCCCACCCCCAGCAGGTGCGCCGAAATCCGCGCCAGCTCGCTGCACAGCACACGGATCGCCTGCCCGCGCGGCGGCAACTCCCAGCCCAGCAGCTTCTCCACCGCGCACGCATACGCCACGTTGTTCGCCAGCGGCGCCAGGTAGTCCAGCCGGTCCGTGTACGGCACAAACTGGTTGTAGTGCATGTTCTCCGCGATCTTCTCGTCCCCGCGATGCAAAAACCCCACGTCCGGCTCCGCCTTCGTGATGATCTCCCCGTCCAGCTCCACCACCAGCCGCAGCACCCCGTGCGTCGCCGGATGCGACGGCCCGATGTTCAACACCATCTTCTCCCCGAACTCATCCTCCGTCCTCGCCTGATACACCTCCCCAGCCGCCGCCGCCCGCGCCACCATGTCGGGTGCCTCCACGTCTCTCGTGCTCATCGCCATCCCCACACTCTGAAGCCACCCACCCCACCCC
>CAZYHO010000041.1:2051-4408 GCA_964647495.1 uncultured Akkermansia sp.
ACCTGCCCCCTGATCTCCCCACCCGGCGCGAAAGACGTGTGGATGTTGATATACGTATTGCCCGCGGGAGCGGCGCTGAGCACACCGGCGGGCGTCGATGAAATGACGCCTGTGATGACGCCTGCCCGGCCCGTGGGCTGGTTCAGGCCGACGAGCACGCCGGCGGCGGTGTTGACGTCGGCGGGGCCGTGGATGTGGGCATCCAGTCCATCGCCCTGCAACCCCTCGTAGGTGACGTAATAGTATGTCCTTTGAGCGGCCGCCTCGATGGCGACGTAGCCGCGGCCGGCACCCGTGGTTTCGATCGGGGTCGGGCGTTCGGCAGCGCCGCTGAGGGTGGCTGTGTAGAGCTGGACTGTTTTGGTGGCGCGGTCCTGCACGCGGAAATAGCCCGCGGGTCCGACCATGGGCAGCGTCAGCGAGCGCGCCGACGTCGTGAGCAGGTCGTTCCAGCCGCCGGCGCCCAGGCCGGTCGAATGCTGGATGAGGAACGGCGGCGTGCCACCCAGCCAGGCCATGGCGAGCGCTTGTCCCTCCGCCGGCTGGATGCCGAGGCTCAGCGCCGCGCCGGCCGGCGGGAGCGAGAACATCGTGGTCGATTCGAATAAGGTATTTCCGTCCTCATCAGCCCCCGTGTAGTGGGCGGCACAAATAAGCCGGTTCATCGTCTCGTCCGTCACCCCGGGAATCCCGGCGAACGCGAAATCGCCCGGCGCCGGATCGGTGTCCTGCGGGCCGTCGACGCGCCGGGTCCCGAGATAGACCAGCCCCTGCGGAAAACCGTCGGGATAGATCTCGTCGTATTGAAGCAACCCCCAGGGATCGGCGAGATAAAAATCCACATCGACCGTGATCGTGTCGGCCAGGCTTTCCTCTGCGGGCGCCGGCACGCGCCCCTTGATGCTGGCCGGTGTGCTGGTGGAATCGATGCCCGGACGGAAATCGTTCAGCGGATCGGCGAGCACATCGATGTAGAGGCGGTCGAGCGGGATGCCGGAAGACATTTCGCTCACCGGCAGATCGCCGTAATTCCGGCTGAGGGCGTTGCCGCGCATGGCGATGCGGACCGGCGTTCCGCTGGCCTCGTTGTTGCTGCTGTGGAAGGCGAAGAAGTCGCCTTCAAACCCGCTGATGTGATTCGCTTCGGCCGCGTCCGAGACGCCGTCGAGATCCGAACCGATGCGCACGCTCGAATCCCGCCGCATGATGGCAAAGCGGGTGGCCGCCGACGTGGTGAATTCGCTTTCCCCCCGCGGCCCGGCGCCGATGCGGTTGCCGGCGATGACGACTTCCTCGGCGGGGCGCCAGAATTCGAAATACACTTCGTACGTAACAGGCCCGATCACGTTGCCCTCGTCGGCATCGCTGACTCCGTCGCCGTCGGTGCCAATGAGGTTGTTGTGGCCGCGGCCGTTCTCGAAGGCCTCGATCGGATTGCCAAACGTGTCGATCTGCTCGATGTTCTGGTCCCAGACGCGGCCGTCGGGCAGGATGTTGATGTAGTTTCCCGAGACGCGCGTGTCGGGGGTCTCGAGGTGAATGGCGAGCTGGTTGCCGACCATCACGTTGAATTCGCCGCGGTCGTCCACGCCATCGCCGTCGGTGCCGATGACCAGGCCGGACGAGGTGGTGGTTTCATCCCATTTGAACGAGGCGACGGCCGAGCGCGCGCCGTACACGCCCGGCGTGAGCCCGTCCCCGTCGGGAGCGAACGGCGCGGCCGCGGGATCAAGCCCGAACCAGCACCCCTGGATCTTCACGCCGGTCGAGGCGCCGATCAGGGCGATGTTGTAAACATTCGGGCTCTCGGCGTTGTCCTCCCCCTGCACCCCGATGAATGCCAGGCCCTGAATGCGCGCGCCGGCGGCGTCCAGCAGCGGAAAAATCGCGCTCTCGCTGTCACCGAAACCGTTGGATCCATAGTCGGCCAGCGAGTAGCGCCCGCCATCGCGCGAGTCGATCACGATTTGCAGCACTGTGTTGTGCGGTTCGAGGAGCGGGCTGGTGTTGCGCCGCGATCCGGGCTGCGAGTAGCCGTCAATGAAAACCCCGGTCTTCGTGAGCAGCGGATAACCATCGGGCGGCGTCACGATCGAGTGCGGCCCGTCGCCTGGTATATTGAAGGCGATCGTATCGCCGTTCTGGACCTGCTCGATCGCCTCCTTGAGCGAAAGCAGCCCGTCGTTCGCGGGGCTGTCGTTGTCGGCCGTTGTCACGGTCAAGGTGGCGGCTTGCGCCAGCACGGCGCCGGCCAGCCAGCCGGCAATCACGGCCGGCACGGAATATTGAGAATGCATAGGTTTTGCGGGGGTCCGCCCACTCTCACCCCTTCCCGGCGGTTGTGTCCAGTGGTCAGT
>CAZYHO010000041.1:4508-17492 GCA_964647495.1 uncultured Akkermansia sp.
TGCTTCGCTTCTGGCAGGCATTTTGTGCAGTACTCGGTGCCGTCGGCGACGATGCGGAACTCGGCGTGCGGATCTTTCCTTTCGGTGGCGCCGCATGTGGCGCACACGTGAAACGGCTCGTCCTCCGGCAGTTGTTTCGACCGGAAACGGCGGCGGCGGCCTTCGACGTCGACGCGGTGCTGGACGTGGTCGAGCCAGGATGGGCCGACGTACACGGCGAACGGCACGAGCACCGCCAGGACGGCCGCCCATGAGGCGGGGGAAGAGAAGAGTATCAACGCGATCAGCACGCCATTGAAGATCCCGAGGTACTTGAGCTTCACGGGGAAAATCAGGAACAGCCGGATTTCGACCTCCGGCGCGATCACGCAGGCCGCCATGAAAACGCTCATGTAGAGGAGCGATGGTTCGAGCCCGGTGGCGTACCCCGTGGCGAAGGCGGCCACGTTGAGAAGCAGGATGCAACTGAAGTAATACAGATTGAGCCGGAAGCTCCCCCAGGCCGACTCCAGGATGTCGCCAATGAAAAAAAGCAGCCAGACGGCGAAAATGATCCAGATAATGCTCAGGGTACGCGGCAGGAAGACGAAACTGAGCACGCGCCAGACTTCGCCCGAGAGCACCGCGGAGGGATTCATCTGGAAATGCTCGAATATGGCGGGGTTCGCCTTCACCAGAATGAACCCGAGCGCCTGCAACATCCCGACGATGCGCAGCAGGCCGGGAATGCACCAGCCGCCCCACCGTCGTTCCAAGGAATCGAGAAATGACACCCGGCTGAGTGTGGGGACACCGGGCGATCCTGCAAGTGCCGGCCCCGCGATTGACAACACGCTCCGATTTCCGACGCTGCGCCATCGTGGAGACATCCCACTTGCATCACTCACCGCTCGAACCGGCCCACGTGGCCAACGGCGCCCGCCTCGTCCCGTTCGCGGGATGGCTCATGCCGGTCCAGTATCGCGGCATCACGCATGAACACCTCGCCGTGCGCCGCCACGCCGGTGTGTTCGACATCTCGCACATGGGCGAATTTTTCGTCTCCGGCCGCGCCGCCGCCGCCTGGCTCAACGGCCTCCTCACCAACGACACCGCCCGCCTCGAGGTCGGCGAGGGGCAATACACGTTGATGCTCAACGAGCGCGGCGGCGTCATCGACGACCTCATCGTCTACCGCGTCGAAGACTCCCGGTTCTTCCTCGTCGTCAACGCGGCCAAGGTGGACGAGGACGCCGCCTGGCTGCGCGCGCATCTTCCGGCCGACGGCAGCGTGGTTTTCGAGGACGAAAGCGCGGCGTGGGCGGGGCTTGCCGTGCAGGGTCCGGCCGCCGCCACCCTGCTCGATCACCTTCCCCCGCGCAACGGCGTCAAGCCCGGCGGCTCCGTGATCATCTGCCGCACCGGGTACACCGGAGAGGACGGATTCGAACTCTTCGCGCCCGCCGACGCCGGCATCGCGTGGTTCGATCGCTTCCTCGCCGCCGGCGCCGAACCGTGCGGCCTCGGCGCCCGCGACACACTGCGCCTCGAAATGTGCTTCCCGCTCAACGGCAGCGACCTCACCCCGGACCGCACACCGCTCGAAGCCGGCCTGGCCACGTTCGTCGCGCTCGACAAAGGCGGCTTCGTCGGCCGCGACGCCCTGCTCGCCCAGAAATCCGCGGGCGGCCACGACCGCCTCGCCGCCATCCGCCTCGCCGCGCCGGGTCCGCCATTGCGCAGCCATTACCCGGTCGTGGCCGGTGACCACCGCGTCGGCGAACTGTGCAGCGGCGGCATCTCGCCCAGCCTCGGCATCGGCATCGGCATGGCCTACCTCCCGCCAGCCCACGCCAAACCGGGCACGCTTCTCTCCATCGATATCCGCGGCCGGCTCCACGCCGCGGAAGTCGTAAAAAAACCGTTCTACCGCAAGAAACTCTGAAACATACACGCACATGACATTCCCCGACCACCTCCGCTACACGGCCAGCCACGAATGGGTGAGCCTCGACGGCGACATCGCCACAGTCGGCATTTCCGACCACGCCCAGTCCGAATTGGGCGACGTCGTTTATCTCGAACTCCCCTCGCCCGGACGCACCGTGGCCGCCGGCGAGGGCGCCGCCGTCATCGAATCCGTCAAGGCCGCCAGCGACATTTACGCACCGGTCGCCGGCGAGGTCATCGAGGCCAACGCCGCCGCCGCCGCCAACACCGGCGTCGTCAACTCGGATCCGTACGGCGATGGATGGCTCTTCAAAATCAAGGTCGCCGAGCCCGCGGCGGTGGAGGCGCTGCTGAACGCCGAGGCGTATCGCGGCCTCACGGGAAATTGATCCGACGGGAAACTGATCACCGGAACTCACCGCACCGCCTTGTCCTCGCTTCCCTTTCTCCGCCGCCACATCGGACCGTCGCCCGCCGAGACGGACGCCATGCTGCAAACCGTCGGATTCCCGAGCCTCGACGCCCTCGTCGACGCCACGGTCCCGGCGGCCATCCGGTTGCCGCGCGCGCTCGACCTGCCTGCCGCCGCCGGCGAGGCCGAGGCCCTCGCGGAACTGAAAACCCTGATGGGCCGCAACCAGGTGTTCCGGTCGTTCATCGGCCAAGGGTATTACGGCACGTTCACGCCGCCCGTCATCCAGCGCTGCATCCTCGAAAATCCCGGCTGGTACACGGCCTACACGCCGTACCAGGCCGAGATCTCGCAAGGGCGGCTCGAGGCCCTCCTGAATTTTCAGACGATGGTCTGCGACCTCACGGCGCTCGACGTCTCCAACGCCTCGCTGCTCGACGAAGCCACCGCCGCGGCCGAAGCGGTCGCACTGTGCCATGGAGCCGCGCTGAACGGCAAGGGCCGCACCGTCTTCGTCGATGAGCGCGTCTTTCCCCAAACACTCGCCGTCATCCGCACGCGCATGGACGCGCTGGGCCTGGCCGTGCGCACCGGGCTCTGGCAGGAGGCGGATTTCGCAGTGGAGGACGCCGTGTTCGCGGCGGTGGTCCAATTCCCGGATGCCGGCGGATCCACGCCGGACTACCGCGCGTTCGCCGCCCGCGCTCACGAAGCCGGCGCCAGGGTCGTGGTGGCGGCCGATCTCCTCGCGCTCACGCTTTTCACCCCGCCCGGCGAAATCGGCGCCGATGTCTGCGTCGGCAGCGCCCAGCGATTCGGCGTGCCTCTGGGATTCGGCGGACCTCACGCCGGCTTCATGGCGGTCAAAGACGAATTGAAACGCCGCCTTCCCGGCCGCCTCATCGGCGTCAGCATCGACAGCCACGGCCAGCCGGCCCTGCGCCTCAGTTTGCAGACGCGCGAACAACACATCCGCCGCGACAAGGCCACCTCCAACATCTGCACCGCCCAGGTCCTCCTCGCCGTCATGGCCGGCATGTACGCCGTCTACCACGGCCCGGACGGCCTGCGCTCGATCGCCCGCCGCATCCACCACCTCGCCGCCTCGCTGCGCCAGGCCCTCGCCGACGGAGGCGTCACCGTGGTCAACGACACGGGCTTTGACACACTCACCCTGCGCGTCCCGGGCGGCGCCGGCCCGGTGCATGCCGCCGCCCGCGCCGCCCGCTGCAACTTGCGCGAAATCGACGACGATCACGTCGCGCTCAGCCTCGACGAAACCACGACCGCCGCCGACCTCGACACGCTGCTCGGCATTTTCGCCGCCGCCGTGCCGGGCTTCAGACGCACCTCCTCTCCCGCCGCCGCGCCCTCGGCCGACGCGGCCGCCGACCTCACGCCGCCGCCGCCGCCGCCGCCGGGCCACCGCACCTCGTCATTCCTCACCCATCCCGTTTTCAACATCTATCACACCGAGCACGAGCTGCTCCGTTACCTCGCGCGCCTGGAGAAACGGGACATCGCCCTCAACGAATCCATGATCCCGCTGGGCTCGTGCACCATGAAGCTCAACGCCGCCGCCGAGATGATGCCGCTTTCCTGGCCGGAAGTCAGCGACCTGCATCCGTTCGCGCCGCTCGACCAGGCCGAGGGATACCTCGAATTGTTCGCGCAGCTCGAAAAATGGCTCTGCGAAATCACAGGCTTCGCCGCCGTCTCGCTCCAGCCGAACGCCGGATCCCAGGGCGAATACGCCGGCCTGCTCGCCATCCGCGAATACCACAAGGCGCGCGGCGACAGCCACCGCACCACCTGCCTGATCCCGGTCAGCGCCCACGGCACCAATCCCGCCAGCGCCGTCATGGCCGGCTTCACCGTCGTGCCGGTCAAATGTGACGACTCCGGCAACATCGACCTCGCCGACCTCCGCCGGCAGGCCGAAACCAACGCCGCCTCACTGGGCGCACTCATGGTCACGTACCCGAGCACTCACGGCGTCTTCGAAACCGCCATCCGCGACATCTGCGCGCTCGTCCACCAGCACGGCGGCCAGGTCTACATGGACGGCGCCAACATGAACGCCCAGGTCGGCCTGACCAGCCCCGGCTTCATCGGCGCCGATGTCTGCCACCTCAATCTCCACAAGACCTTCTGCATCCCGCACGGCGGCGGCGGCCCGGGCGTCGGCCCGATCGGCGTCGCCCGCCACCTCTCCCCCTTCCTCCCCGCGCGCCTCAACATCGACGAAGCCCAAAACATCCCGGGCCCGGTCAGCGCCGCCCCCTGGGGCAGCGCCAGCATCACCACCATCTCGTGGATGTACATCCGCCTCATGGGCGGCGACGGCCTCACCGAGGCCACCCGTTACGCCATCCTCAACGCCAATTACATCGCCAAACGTCTCGCCCCGTTCTTCCCCACCCTCTACGCGGGCTCCGCGGGCACCGTCGCCCACGAATGCATCCTCGACGTCCGCCCCTTCAAAGACTCCGCCGGCATCGCCGTCGAGGACATCGCCAAACGCCTCATCGATTTCGGCTACCACGCCCCCACCATGAGCTGGCCGGTCCCGGGCACACTCATGGTCGAACCCACCGAAAGCGAATCCAAATCCGAACTCGACCGATTCTGCGACGCCCTCATCGCCATCCACGCCGAAATCCACGACATCGAATCCGGCGCCAGTGACCGCGCCGACAACCCGCTCAAAAACGCCCCGCACACCGCCTTCGCCGTCACCGTCGATTACTGGCCCCACCCCTACTCCCGCCAGGCCGCCGCCTTCCCCACCCCCTCCCAACGCTCCCACAAATACTGGCCCCCCGTCGGCCGCGTCGACAACGTCCACGGCGACAAAAACCTCCTCTGCACCTGCCCCGGCATGGATGCCTACACCGAGTGAGGCTCCCCCAATGGCAGCCCATAGGCCCCATGTGCCCATAGGCCCCATCCCCCCATAATCCTTTGACACAGTTTTGCCCCCATGGGAGTCTGCGCGCTTTGGGTGACGGATCCGTCACCCGGAGTCTTCTGACCATCCCCTTTTATCTGACGAAAATGCAATATTCTACGTTCCATGGCGCGGCCGTCGCCCTTTGCCTGGCGGCGGCGCTGGCCTCGTGCGGGCAGAGAGGCGGCCGAGGGTCGATGCCCACGATCAAAATGTCAGGCTCCAATACCATGGCGCCAATCGGCGCGGCCTGGGCGGAAGCCTATGACGAAGCGGGCATCGTCACGTCCGGCGGCGGGTCCGGCATCGGCATCAAACAACTGATGGACGGCTCGATCGACATCTGCAATTCCAGCCGCCCGCTCAAATCATCCGAAATCGACGCCATCAAGGCAAAGCACGGGAAAGACGTGGAGGAATTCCACGTCGGCTACGACGCGCTCGCCGTTTTCGTTCACCCGGACAACCCGCTCGACGAAATCTCGATCGAACAACTCAACAAAATCTACGGCAGCGACGCCTCCATCACCCGCTGGGAGGAAATCGCCCCCGGTGGATTGACCGGCCCCATCGAGATCCTCGGCCGCGAAAGCACCTCCGGCACCTACGAGTACTTCCAGGAGGAAATCTGCGGCAAGGACGAGGCCGGCCGATCCCGGCCCTACCGCCAGGGCATTTCCGCCATGAGCAGCTCACAAGCGATCATCGACACACTCGCCACCACACGCTCCGCCATCGGCTACGACGGCATGGCCTTCAAGACAGACAGGGTCAAGTGGCTCAAACTCTCCAGAAAATCCGGCGAACCGGCCGTCGAGCCGAGCATCGACGACGCCCGCTCCGGCACCTACCCGCTCGCCCGCAAACTCCTCATCTACACCGTGGGCGAACCCGCCCCTCACGTGCGCCAATTCATCGACTGGATCCTCTCTCCCGAGGGCCAAAAGGGCGTCGCCGAGACAGGCGCCGTCACCGTGAACTGAGCCTGTGTGGACTCCGTGGAACCGCCCCTGATGGCCACGCCCCGTCCAGCGTCCGGAGGCCTGCGCGCCTCGCTGTCCCGTCTCGGGGACAAAGCCGAAGGCCCGATCCAGGCCGTCATCTACGGATTCGGCTGGAGTTCGATCGTCTGCGTCATCGCCATCTTCCTCTTCCTTTTCCTCGGCGCGGGCCCGATGCTCTTCAAGCTCGACTGGGTGCAATTCTTCACCTCCACGCACTGGCACCCGAAGGACGACGGCGCCGAGCCGCCAAGCTACGGAGTGCTCGCCATGATCCTGGGCAACCTGGCGGTCGCCTCTCTCGCCATGTGCCTGGCCATCCCCGCCGGCCTCTCCGCCGCCGTCTACATCAGCGAGTTCGCCGGCCCGAAATCCCGTGAGTGGCTCAAGGTCGCCATCGAAACTCTCGCCGCCGTCCCGTCCATCGTCTGGGGCTTCATCGGCGTCACCATCATCAGCCCACTCCTCATCAAATACTTCGGCGCCAGCATGGGCCAGAACCTCCTCAACGGCGCCATCATCCTCGGCCTCATGAGCGTGCCGCTTGTCGTCTCGCTCGCCGAGGACGCCCTGCGTGCCGTGCCCGATTCCTACCGCGAGGCCGCCCTGGCCCTCGGCGCCAACCGCTGGGAAATCGTCTACCGCGTCCTCTTTCCCGCCGCCAAAAACGGCTTGCTCGCCGCCTGCATGCTCGGCGTCGGTCGCGCCATCGGCGAAACCATGGCCGTCCTCCTCGCCACCGGAAACAAGAACCAGATCCCGACCTCGCTGCTCGACCCGATTTCCACGCTGACCGCGACCATCGCCTCGGAAATGGGCGACGCCGTCCAGGGGCAGCCGCACGCCCAGGTCCTCTTCATCGTCGGCCTCCTCCTCCTCGTCATCACCTGCTCCATCAACCTCATCGCCAGCCTCGTCATCCGGGGCAGCCGCGCGTCCCGCTGATGAATTCCCCCGACACCGCCGCCGCCCTGACGGCCAATCCGTTCGCATCTACCGACTTCGAGCACGTCAAAGTCCGCCGCGCCGCCATGGCCAGGTGGATCACGCTCGGGCTTTCCATCCTCCTCGTCATCCCGATGGTGTGGATCTTCTCGCTCATGGCCATCAAGGCCGCGCCGGTCCTCTCCTGGAATTACCTCGTCTCCGATGTCAGCCGCATGGGCGCCGCCGGCGGCATCTGGGGGCCGCTCGTCGGCACATTCTGGCTCACGCTCGTCTGCCTCCTCCTCGTCGCCCCGATCGGCATCGGCGCGGGCATCTACCTCAACGAATACGCCCGCGACAACACGTTCACGCGCGCCATCCTCATCGCCGTCACCAGCCTGGCCGGCGTCCCCAGCATCGTCCACGCCCTCTTCGGCCTCGGCGCGTTCGTCGGCGCCATGAAACTCGGCCTCAGCCTGGCCTCCGCCGCCCTCACCCTGGCCGTCATGACGCTCCCCATCATCATCGCCAGCACACGCGAGGCGCTCGCCTCCGTGCCCCGCAACTTCCGCGAAGCCTGCTGGAACCTCGGCGCCTCGCGATGGCAGACGATCCGCACGATCGTCCTCCCCAACGCCATCAGCGGCATCCTCACAGGCGTCATCCTCGTCGTCGCACGCGCCGCCGGCGAAACCGCCCCGATCATGCTCACCGGCGCCGCCGCCTACTTCAAACTCTCCCCGCACTTCCCCGAACGCCTCGCCCCTTACGGCCTGAACGACCAGTTCATGGCCATGTCCTACCACCTCAACCTCATCTGCCGCGACGTGCCCAACATGTCCGAGTCCATGAAGTTCGGCAGCGCCTTCGTCCTCCTCCTCCTCATCCTCCTCATCAACAGCGTCGCCATCGCCGTCCGCGTCCACCTCCGGCGCCGCAAACGCTGGTAATTCCCACGCCCCCCAGTGAAACCCAGCCCGCCTCATCTGGAATTCCGCGACGTCTCGGTCTTCTACGGCCAGAAAAAAGCGCTCGACGAAATCACCCTGCACGCCGCCCGCCACAGCGTGCTCGGCATCGTCGGTCCCGCCAATTCAGGAAAAACCACCCTCCTCAAAACCATCAACCGCACCCTCGAGTTCATCGACATCGCCCGCCGCGACGGCGAAGTCCTCCTCGGAGGCGAGGAGGTCGGCAGCATCAGAAACGTCTACGCCCTGCGCCGCCGCATCGGCATGGTCTTTCCCCTCCCGGTCGGCCTGCCGATGTCCGTCTACGAAAACGTCGCGTACGCCCCGCGCCGCATGGGAGTCCACGACAAATCCACCCTCGACGAAACCGTCGAACGCTGCCTCCGCGACGCCGTGCTCTGGGACGAGGTCAAGGACCGGCTCGACCTCCTCGGCACACGCCTCTCGGGCGGCCAGCAGCAGCGGCTCACCCTCGCCCGCGCCCTCTCGCTCGATCCCGAAATCCTCTGCCTCGACGAGTTCTCCATCGCCATCGATCCGGTCACCACCATGAAAATCGAGGAGATGCTCACCCGCCTCAAACAACGCATGACCATCGTCCTCGTCACCAACCTCACCCAGCAGGCGCGCCGCATGGCCGACCAGCTCGCCTTCATCAACGCCTCACAGCTCGTCGAGTGGGGCGATACCGAAACCCTCTTCAGCCATCCGAAGAAGGAAATGACCGGCCGTTACCTCAACGGGGATTTCGGCTGAACCCTTCCTTTCCCCCGCGCCCGCCCCGCCAGACCATGGTTCCCACCGCTCCATCCGAACCCCGCGACGCCAGCGCCGGCCAGCACTGGGCCTCCAACGAAATCAGCATCCGCGTGCGCCAGTTCAACCTCTGGTACGGAACCTTCCAGGCGCTCATCGACGCCGGCATCGACATCCGCAAGGGCATCATCACTTCCCTCATCGGCCCCTCCGGCTGCGGCAAAACAACCCTGCTCCGCTCGTTCAACCGCATCAACGAACGCTACGGCAACGTCACCACCACCGGCGAAATCAGCATCCTCGGGAAAAATATCCTCGACCCCGACGTCTCCATCGCCGCCCTCCGCCGCAAGGTCGGTATGGTCTTCCAGCGGCCCAACCCGCTCCCGCTCTCCGTTTACGAAAACGTCGCCTTCGGCCTCAAATCACATACCCCCGCCAAAGACATCCCGCGCGCCCGCGTCCACGAAATGGTCGAATCCGCCCTCGTCGCCGTCGACCTCTGGCCCGCCGTCAAAGACAACCTCCGCCGCAGGGCGACCGCCCTCACCCTCGAACAACAACAAAAACTCTGCATCGCCCGCCTCCTCCCGCTCAAACCGGATATCATCCTCATGGACGAACCCTGCTCGGCGCTCGACGCCGCCGGCATCGAACGCATCGAGGAACTCATCTCCGACCTCAAAAAGCACTTCACCATCGTCATGGTCACCCACAACATGGCCCAGGCACGCCGCGCCTCCGACGAGTGCATCTTCATGCTCATGGGCGAAATCATCGAACACGCCCCCACCCTCGACCTCTTCCTCCGCCCCAGAAGCGAAAAAACCGCCATGTACATCGAGGGCCGCTACGGCTGAGCCCACCCCTTGCCCCTTGCCCTCTGCCCTCTGCCCCTTGCCCCCATTTCCCGCACCCCGCTTATGCCACAGCACATTTTGCACGCCTTCGAAGATGCCCTCAACAAACTCAAACAGGACATCGTCACCATGGCCAGCCTCACCCAGCAGAGCCTCTCCAACGCCGTCCGAGGCCTGCTCGAACGCAATTCCGAACTCTGCAACAAAGCCATCGCCGATGACGACGAAGTCGACCGCCTCGAAATCCAGGTCGACCGCGACAGCCTCGAGGTCATCATGAAATTCAGCCCGGTCGCCACCGACCTCCGCCGCGTCCTCTGGACCATGAAAGTCGGCCAGCAGCTCGAACGCGTCGCCGACGAAGCCGTCAACATCGCCCGCCGCGCCCGCGCCATGAACCAGCGCCCCGCCCTCCCCGAAACCGCCTTCATCCAGCCGGTCTACGAACTCGCCTCAGGAATGCTCCGCGACGCCATCACCGCCTTCGTCGACGGCGATATCCGCATGGCCCTCGCCATGGAACCACGCGACGAAGCGCTCGACGACGCCCACGCCCATCTCATCCAGCGCCTCATCAAACGCTCCGCCGAAGACTCCGAACACATCGGCGCTTACGTCGACATCATGTTCATCGTCCGTTTCCTCGAACGCGTCGGCGATCACGCCGTCAATATCGCCGAAGACATCGTCTACTCCGAAAGCGCCTATGACATCCGCCACGGCGGTGAACGTCCCCTCATCGAAGACAAAGCCCGCATCTGATCCGCCCTGGGGCCACCCCATGCGCCCATGCGCTCCACAGGCCCATCCCCCACCACACTTCTTACGTCCCTCCGTGCGTGCTGCCGCGTTCCGGACGCGGGCGGGCAGGAGCGGGAAGGATGAGGCGTGCCGCCACGCGATTTCCGCCGACGGCGAGCGAGTGTGCGAGGGAGGCGCCGAGTTCCTCCGCGATGCGGTAGCAAAGCGCGAGTCCGAGGCCGGCGTGGCGGCCGTCCCTGGCGGCTTCGTCGTGGCAGGCGCGCCAGAATGGTTCGGCGAGGTGAGGCAGATCGCCTTCGCGAAGGCCGGGATTCGTATTGGAAACGACGATTTCCCACCCCTGCGCGGTGTGCGCGGCGGAAATCTCGATGCTCCCGCATCTCGGGGTGTAGCTCACGGCGTTGTCGAACAGGTTGCGCACCAGCAACCCGAGCAGATCTTCGGAGGTCAGCGCCTCGGGCGCCTTCTCCGGCACCTTGATCCCGACGCGGAGCACCCGTTCTTCGGCCCGGTCGAAAAACTCCCCCCAGCACCGCCGCAGCAGCCGGCCGACATCCACCGGCTTCGTCACAAAACTCTCGCGCCCTTCCTGCCCGAGGCGCGCCAGCAGCAGCAGGTGCCCGACCATCGATTCAAGCCCGCGCTCGATCGCCAGCGCCTCCTGGAGTGCCGCCCGGTATTCCTCGGCCGGGCGCGGACGGCTGAGCGCGAGTTCGAGCCGGGCGCGCAAACCGGCCAGCGGCGTGCGCAATTCGTGGGCGGCGCCCATCGCGAAGCTGCGTTCGCGGGCCAGCGTGTGTCCGAGGCGCTCCATCAAGTTGTTCAGCCGGTCGACCACCGGCTCCAGCTCGGCTGCCTGGTGGGGCACGGTGAACCGGCTGGCGCTGCCGACCGGAAATCGCGCGATTTCGCCGGAGAGCGTCTGCAACGGCCGGAGCGCGCGGTGAAGAAGCCACACCGCCATGCCTGTCAGCAGCGCGAGGACCAGGGCGGCCCCGGCCGCGATCGCGCTGCGCGCGTCGGCCAGATGCGCGCGCAGCGGCAGGCTCGAAAGCGCGGCCGTCAGATGCGCCTCCCGCTCGATCCCGGCGGTCGGAACCACGCCCGCACGCAGCGGCGGCTCGATCCACCGGCCCGCCACACGCACCGGATCGCCGTCAGGCAGCCTCACGTCCGCAAATACAGGCCCCGCCGCCGTGCCCTCGAGCATCGGCAGCCCGGCAGCGGGCACTATGCCTGACGAACGGTGCAGGATCGTGCCATCCCGAAGCCGGACGAGCCGCCAGAGCGGCGGTTCGCCCGGCGGAGACGCCCCGGGTTTCGTCTCGTCGGGAAGCGTGACTTCCGGCCCTTTCGAGCCGACCACACAATTCATCCCGAGCGCTTGCAGCGCGAGCCCGAGCCTGGCGTCCAGCTCTTCGAGACTGTCGTGCCTGTACCATCGGTGCAGAAGGACCGCCGCGCCGGCCACGAGCGCCAGTGCCAGCAGCGCAAATTCGGCCGCCAGCCGTGTGCGCAGCATACTGGTCATGGGCCGCTTCATCCGGCCACAAGAGTGCCCGTCGCCGGCCCACCCGGCAATCCGGCATCCTCCGCCAGCGCCAGCACATACCCCTCGCCGCGCCGCGTGTGGATCAGCCTCGGCTGCCCCGGGCGTTCGATCTTCTTCCTCAAATGCGCGATGTACACATCCACCACGTTGCTCACCGCCTGGTCGCTCAAATCGTAAATCTGTTCCCAGATTTCGCGCCGCGTCACCAGCCCGCCACGGCGCATCGCGAGCAATTCCAGCAGCGCGAATTCCCGTGCCGTCAGCGCGATCGTAATGCCGCCCCGCCGCGTCAGGCGGTTGCGCAGGTCGATCTCCAGATCCCCCACCGTGAGCATCCGTTGATTGTGGCCGTAGCGCCGGCGCACCAGCACGCGAACCCGCGCCATCAACTCGTCCAGCGCGAACGGCTTCACCAGGTAGTCGTCCGCGCCCGCATCCAGCCCGGCGATCCGCTCGGGCACCGCGTCACGCGCCGTCATGATCAGCACCGCCGTGTCACTGCCGCGCCGCCGCAAATCACCGAGCACCTCGAGGCCGTCCCCGTCGGGCAGAATCAAATCCAGCAGCACCAGAGCGTACTCCCGCTCACCCGCCAGCCGCCTCCCCTCCGCGCCGTCGGCCGCCTCGTCCACGTGATACGAATCCTCCCGGAGCCGCCGGGCGATCGCGTTGCGGAGCGGAACGTAATCTTCAATGATGAGGATGCGCATCAGAGCGAAATCGCTTCTATAACACCCGAAATCCCGTCAGAGCCAGCGGATTTTGAACAAGACGCCGCCGCCCCGATCATGAGCCGGTTCAAAGAGGCTGTCGAGCGAACGCGTCGGTCTCCAACTGAAAAGCTGTGCGCAACGACGTTGCGTT
>CAZYHO010000042.1:0-17469 GCA_964647495.1 uncultured Akkermansia sp.
CCCATCTCTGGAGCCGGTTCAATGGAGGAGGCGGTCGCTGAAGAGGATGAGCAGGGCGAGAACGATGAACAGGAATCCGAGAGCGCACTTTACGGTGCCTGTGTGCTTTTTCTGAAACGCCATGAGGTGTTCGCTGCGGAGGCCGAGCCAGGTGGCGAGGAAGATGATGACGAGCGGCAGGATGAACGCCAGATTGTATGCCAGCAGCCACAGCACCGCGCCACCACGGCCTTGCTGGATTTGGTAAATGATGGGGGCATAGACCTGGCCGGTGCAGGCGAGTTCGAGCAGGGAGACGACGAGCCCGGTGACGAATGCGGCGATGATGAAACGCCGGGCCTTTGCGCCGGCCCGGATGCTATCGCGGATGCGGCTCTTGAGGAATCCAGGGAGCTGCAGGGTCATCTGATCCATGCGTCCCCGGCTCGCGAGCGCGGCGTCGCGGAACGACAGGAACGCGGCCAGCAGCGCGAAGGCGGCGAACACGTAATTCATCCACTTCTGAATCCATGTGAACCGGGAGAGTCCTTCGAGCACCTTGTAGAGCACCAGGCCGGCGGAGAGATACGCGATGAAAACGGCGAGGATGAACGCGGCGCCGGTGAGGAGCATTTCGCGCGAGGTGCGGCGCGCGATCTGCAGCCATGAAAGGAAAAGAATGATGGTGGCAAAGGCGCAGGGATTGATTCCATCGAGCAGGCCGGCGAGGACGACCACGCCCAGTGTGAGCGATTCGTAGCGGCGTTCGACTTCCCGGGCGGCGGCGGTGGTTTCCTCGCGGCTGACTGTCATCCACGAATCGTCCTGTGGCAGCCGGGTGGTGCGCTGGAGGAGCGCGCCAACGGTGGCCGGCGAAATATCGTCGCGAATGGAAAATCCGGCCTGGGAGAAGAGTGCCGGCGTGACGGTGTGGTGTGCGGAGGGCACGCTGAAGCGGGCGCAGAGCGCCTGATTCAGCAGGGTCGACGCCGCCTCCATGATATTCGCCTCCGTGACCTCCAGACCGGGGAAGGACGACTTCATGCTGGCGAGCAACTCGCGGGCCCGGCGGCATTCCTCGCAGCCGGGTTTGTGGAAAAAGAGGACTGGCAGCGAGGTGCGCGCGGGGGCGGGTTCTTCCGTGGTGACGGCGGCGGGTTGATCTGGTGCTGCGTGAGCGGCGGGCTCCGTGGCAGCGGTTTTGGCCAGCTCGCCGAACGTCTGGAATGCCGCGCTGTCCGATCCCATGCGCCGCAGCAGCGTGGCATAGTCGTTCGCGGAAATGGCCTCGTGATCGATCATCGCCAGCAGCGGGCGCAGCGCCGGACGCGCGTTGCCCGGATTCGCCTCCAGCCAGTCGGTCATCCGGCGCCGGGCGCCGCTTTCTTTCGTCTGCCTGGCCAGCAGCGAAAGGAACGGCTCGATCTCCACCGGCTGGTTGTGCATCAGCAGGGTGAACTGCGCCTCAAAGCGCACGATGGGGGAGGGATCGCGTTCGGCATGCGAACGGAGCGCCTCCAGAGCCTCCGGCGATGGCACGGGCGCCGCGCGGTTGTCATACCACGGCTTGGGAGTGCTGCTCAGGCTGTCGAATTGATACACCCAGGCGCTGTGGGGTTCGGAATAGACGGCGGGCAGCACGAGGCGCACGGAGGCCTCCGCGTCACTGGCGATGGCATTGATGTGTCCCGCGAGGCCGCCGGGATGCGCCGCCAGCGCATGCCAGGCCGCGCGACGCAGCAACAGGGATTCGCCGTGGCGTCCAATTTCCGCCAGATGGGGATCGGCGGACGGAAACGGGGCGAGTTCCAGCAGCATCATGGCGAAGACGCGAAGCGGCGGCGGGGCGTCAGTGTCCTGGAGCTGTCGCATGATCCAGGGATGGAGCACGCGCGCCTTGTCCGCCGCGTTCATCGTGTCCCTCAGTTGGTAACCGACGATGGCCGCGGGCGAAATCGGCTGCCCGCGCTCCAGGGCCGGCAACACCATGTCCACGAATTGCGGCACCTTGGATCCGTGTTCCAACATCGTGGCCGCCGCGGTTTCGCGCACCTCCTGCACCGGATCGGCCAGGAGCGCGGTGAGAAACCTCACGCAATCGGGCCCGCTGGGAGCGTACTGCACATCCGCCGCCTCCACCTTCTGCGCGGTGGTCAGTTCCGGCAACCAGCGCACCAGCGGACCCCAGGCTTGCGGCCAGCCGCGGTCCGCCAGTGCCTTGGCCGCATGCCACGCGTATGGCGAAGCGGGATCATTCGCCTCCTGGATGGCCGCGTTCACGACCGGATTGCTCACGCCCGGCTCGCCGCCGGTTTCCTTGAGCATGGCCGCCAGCGGTTTGAGAAAGGCCTCGTAGAGCGGATCGAGTGAAGTGGGCGTGCCCTGAAGCGGATCGGCTTGCAACGGCTGCAGGCGTTCGTTGGAGGGAAGGGTCAACCGTTCGAATACCGCCGCTGTCCGCGCCGGGTCACGCGCCCTGACCACTGCGAGCACAACCTGCTGCACATCCGGATCGGACAGCCGCTCGTAGTCGCTCACCAGTTGCCGCAGCGCCGTGCAGGCCACATCGGGATCGCTGTCGGCGGCCAGCGCGAGCACCTGCTTTGCGAATGCATCGCCGTGCGATTCCATGGCGCGGAGTGCCCCGATGCGCACGTCCACCGTGGATTTCCGGAGCAGTGTGAACATCTCGTCATCCAGCGGCTGGGACAATGATCCGTATCCTTCGACAACCGGACCGATCATGCTCGGATCGGAGAAAAACAGATCCCTCAGCGGCGCCACCGCAGTTTTCAGCGACAGGGCGCCGGCCGCCTTGATGGCGGCAAAACGCACAAAGGTGTCCGCGTCGCCCAGGAGCGCGAGCACCTTGTCCTCGGCTCCGCTCATCACCATGGCGCCGACGAATTCCAGCGCCGCGGTGCGCACGCGCCAACGCGGATCATCGAGCAGTTTGAGCACGGCAAGCCGCAGCGATTCGGGAACGATTTTTTTCTGCTGTTGGCCGTATGAGCGTTGATTTCCACCGCTCAGCGTCTGGCATGTCTGAAGGGCGGAAACCGCCACATCCTCGTCCGGGTGAGTGACGAATCCGGTGGCGAGCGAGATCGATTCATTGCCCGGCAGATCCTTGAGCCGCCGCAGCGCGCCATGGATGACATTCACATCGGTTTCCGCGGCGAGCAATGGCGCGGCCGTGCCCACCACGCTGACGCGACCGGTCACCAGCCAGGAATCCATGGCTGATTCGCGCACGAGCGGATCCGGATGGGGCAGGAAGTCGCGCAGAATCGGCAGGCAGTCGAGTCCGGCGCCACGAATGGTGGTGAGTGCCGAGAGTGTCTGATCCCGGGTACCGGTGGTGAGATCGCGGGCCAGCATTTCCGCCTGCGGGCCGAAGCGCCTGGCGAGAACGATCTGGTATTCGGCGGCGCGGATGCGGACGCGCGCGGCCTCCGGCAGAGAGGGGGTATTGGCGAGATGGGTTTCGAGGAATTCCAGCGAGCGGAGCCCGTCGCTTTCCAGCAACCGGCGGGCGCGGGCGGACTTGTCCGGATCGCCGCCGAGAATCTCGCGCAACGCGGATTGGCGCTGGTCGTCGGACAGCCGCGCGCCGCTGGACACCGGGCCTGATTCGCCCGCCCAGCGTTGCCATTGCTCGATCGCCGCCTTGATTTCTTCTGATGTCGGGTCGACCCAGGGTGTGTAACCGAAATCGCCACCGGCCGCCTCCTCAAGCAACTCAAGCGCCCCCAGGCGCACGGCCAATTCGCGGTGTGAGAGCAGATCCACGAGCGCGCGCCGCGGAAACTCGTTCATTTTCGCCAGCGCCTCGCCCAGCCTTTCGCGAACGCCGGGGGAGCCGAGATGCGGAAGCAGCGCGGGAAAGTGTTCGGGGGCAATGGTTCCCGCCCGCGCCGCGTTGAGTGCCGCCACGGTGTCATCCGGCAGCAAGCCCGAGGGCGCCGCCGGCTGCTGCGCGACGAGCAGCGCGGGAAGCAGCAGGGGCAACAGCCAACGGAAGCAGTGCGGCACGGCGCGGATCAATGAAGGAGAGCGTAGGCGAGGATGTTCGCGTTGATTTCCATGCTGTTCTGGATCTCGTTCCCGCCGCAGCAGCAACAGCCCTCGGTGTGGCTCGTGTCATTGAGCCCTTCGCGGGAGTAGACCACCACTATCTTGTTGTTCAGCGTGATGCCGCGCAGCGCGGCCTGGCCGCTGGACTTGGCGAGCTTCAGGTCGTCCACCTTGAAGATGGTGTGGAAGATTTCGTGGCTCAGCGGGATGTCTTTCAGGCAGTCCGCGCCGAAAAGCCGTTTGAGTTCGCGTTCGAACGAAGAGGCCCACGCTTCATTCGAGCACGAGGCCGAAGCGAGCAGGAAGCCGCCGTTTTCCAGGTATTTCCTGAGGTTGTCGCGTTCGGGGGTGGTCAGCGTGAAGTCGCCCTCGCCGGTCATGATGACAAACGGGAAGCGAAACAGTTCCTCCGCGCCGAGCTTGACCGGCTTGAACCTTCGTTCGGTGGCGATGGAGGTTTTCTGCTGCACGGTGGTGAGGAACTCGTCGCTGAAGCATTTGGACGTTTTCGTGCCGGCGTAGATGAGGTTGCCGCATTCCACGGCCCCCTCCTTGGCAAAGGCGGGCGCGGCGCACAGCAGCGCGGCGGCGATGATGAGGTGTCTGGTTTTCATGGATCGGGATTCGCCGGGTTGGTTGCGGGGGGAGTAAAATAACGCTTTACGGCATCACGGTACGCTTCCGGCACATTCTCCGCGGATGGAGCCGGCGTGTCACCCGCCCGCAGATCCCCTGGCTGGAAACTGGCATTCTCCGCTTTCACGGTCAGCGGCTGGCGACCCGGGGGCAGGCCGTCCTTGCCGCCGCCACCGCCGGCACTCATCGAAGCGGCGTCAAAGCGCATCCGGTCCGGGCCGATGACGGGCAGGTCCATCATGGCATAGCCGGGCATCGGCGATCCGCTCGGACCAAACCCTCCCATGGCGCTGCTGCCACCGGCGCCCATGCCCATGCCCTCGCCCGGCCTGTTCCCCATGCCGAGGCTGTTGCACATGCCGCTCAGCAATTGGGCCATCGTTTCGTTCATGTCTGGATGAGGCACGTTGAACTGCTGGCATTGGCCCTGGCACGCCTGCGGGAACGTCTCCTGCTTTTGCATGAGACGTTCCATGATCGAGCGCGCCAGTTCCGCCTGCTGGAGCATCGCAAAGATGTCGGAGGCACGACCCGCGGTGGTCGCGGCATCCATCGCGCTGCCGGGCTGGGTATTCTCCAGCGCCTTCACGAATGCCAAGGCCGATTCCTTCATCGGACGAAACAGCGGATCAGGCGGCATGGCCAGCGCACGTTTCTGCAGCTCGGAGGCGAATGCATCGAGCGCCTCGCGGTTTTTTTCCTGGGTATCGGCCAGCGACGGCAGGAGGCGGCGATTCTGGTCCATGCCCTTGCGCATCTCCTCGCGAATCGTGGCGATGCGGCGCACCAGTGATTCCTGGGTCTGATAGATCTCGCGGAACTTCGCGGCCATTTCCAGCAACCTGCCCATCTCGGCGACCTTTGCCGCATCCTGCTGCATTGCGCTCATGTCGGCTTCCGGCTGGGCGAGCCGCTTCATCATCCGCGCCACGGCAGCGCGCGCGGCGTCCGTATCTCCGCTCAGCGATTCCAGGTCCGACATGTTTTCGCGCACCGGCGCGGCGGCCTGCCGGGCCAATTCCTTCAGGCGTTTTTCCATCGCGAATGCCGGAAAATCGTCGGCGAGTTTTTCCATCAGTTCCGCCGCCCGCTTGTGGGCTGTCTCGGCGGCGGCCCGGGCCTCCGCGACGGCCTCTGCCTGACCGCCAGCGAGGGCGGTGTCCAATCGCTCGAGCGACTCGCGCGCCTCCTGGAGCGCTTGCCGGGAGGCATTGAACCGCGCGGCGAATTCCTGGAGCGTGGTCTGCGCCCGCAGACGCTCGGCGTAGTCCTCTTCGGAGATGATGTGGACGCGGCTCACGGCACTGCTGGCCTGCCCGAGCAACGAGGGATTGTGGTCCGCGGCCTCGAGAAATACCTCGATCGTCTGGCCCGGCGCCAACCCCAGCGGTTCCAGCGGCAGGCTGTCGGTGAAATCGAAACGCTTGTCGCGCAGCGCAGGGGCGATCGTCTCCGGGCGGTCGCGAAATCCCGAGAGCGTGCGCACGAGCCGCACCCGGGAGAGACCGTGATCGTCTTCGGCATTGCCGGCCAGCACCACCTTTGTGCGCGGCGTGGCCAGCAACAATGGCGGCGGCGAGGAGAGATCGACGGCGGGCGGCTGATCCGGTTTGACCGTCAGCGGCAGTGTGAGTGGTTGTTCGGACGGCGTGCCACGCACGTCGCGCAGCGTGACCGAAAGCGTGCCGGAGACAGCGGCGGTCCACGTAAATGCGGCATCGCCATTCTTGGTGAGCGCGGCCTGTTGCGGGACGGGGGTCGCTGTCACACCCGCGGCGGGCGCAAGCGCAAGCGTGCCGCCACTGAGCGGGCGGTTGCTGGCGAGGGTGAGCGTGAGGCGCGCGCCCTCCGGCACCGTGACCTCCGGCGTGTCCAGTGGCAGCGTGAACGCAGGCACATCCAGCCACGAGGGGGCTTCCACATGCAGCGTGCCGGACAAGACTCTCGGTTGATAGAGGATCTCCAGAGGTATCCAGCCGGATCGGGCACGGCCGGCGGTGAACGCGACCTCCACCGGCTCCGTCAGCGACTCGAGCGTCCGCGAAAATCGCCGGTCCGTTTCGCGCGAGGCGGGGAGGCGCAGAACTTCGCCGGTTCGCGGCAGACGGACGAGGCATTCGACAGGATCTTCCGGAGCCTCGCTGCATGTCACTGTGACGAGCGCCTCACCGCCGAAGTTTGCTGAAGGAGCGGCGGGTTCGATGGTGAATTGCAGCCGGCTCCACGGAGGCAGGTCCGCGCCCGGGTGCAGCAGCCGTCCGGCCACGACGCCGAATGCCTCGGGGTTTGCCAGCCACAGACCGCACGCCGCAAGAACGGTGGAAACGATCCCGACGCCGGCGATCGTGAACGCGCGTCGCGGCCACGCCGCGCTGGAAGGCACAGGGGTGAGCGCGGCCGCGGCTTCATCGAGCGTGCGGTTCGTGAGCCAGCGTGCCAGCGGAGTGGTGGCCGAAGCGGGATCCAGCGCCAGGGCGGCGCTGATCGGGTGGCGGGGCGAGCGGGTGAGCGAATCCAGCACGGACGCCGACGCTTGCTCCGTGATGCGCGCCGCGCGCACAAGCAACACCACCATGAGGATGGCCGCCGCCGCCGCCGCTGTGACCGTGATCGCGAGACGCACGCCGGGAGCAAAGCCGACCAGCGCGTCCAGGGCGCCGAACACGAGCCATCCCGCGGCGGTGACCGCCAGGGCGGCGAGGAAAGCGGTTCCCGCGTGGCCGAGGCGCTGGCTGCGGCGGAGCCTGGAAAACTGGGCGGTGAAGGAATTCATGGTGAAGTTGTCAGAAAAGTCCCATCCGCCGGCGCATCGTCCACTCGGCCGCCAGGAACGCGGTGATGGCCAGAGCATACCACGGCGTTTGCCAAAGCGGCTGCCATACGGCGCCGGTCTCGCGGGTTACGGGCGGCGGAGTGTTCATGTGGACGCGGACGAACTCGTCGAGTGATTCCGGCGTCAGCAGTTGGCCGCCCGCGGCTTTGGCCAGTGCGGCGAGCGATTCGGCGTCCGCGGAAAGATCGTCGGATTCGGCCGGCGGCGCGGGCACGGTGCATGTGATTTCCGGTGGCGAGGGAGCGTCGGGACGCGGATCGATCACGCGCAGTTTCCACTCACCTGGCCGATCGGGCGAAAACGACGTGCGCCAGGCCGGCCGGCCGGCGGCATCCGGTGTGGAAGCGGGGACGAGTTCGCGGCTTTCGCCGCCGGGAAGCGTGAGCATGACGCGCGGATCAGGAGCGGGTGTCGCGCCGCGCCACGCCACGCTCACCGGAACCGTCGCGCCCACCGCCGCGCGGAGCACCGGCAGGCGCAGCGAATAATCCTGTCCCGGCAGAAACTCGGAATACGACGCCATCCACTGCAACAACTGCGTCCAGAATTCCTCATACATGTTGCCCATCTCGCGCGCTTCCGGAAAAAAGTCCCACTTCCACAGCCCGTCGGCATTCACCAACCCGGTCACTCCCTGGCCATACCGCCGCATCAGCAGCGCGGGAAACGTCCCTGTCGTGCCGCCGGATTCCGCCGTGCCCTCGGCGAGCACTCGCGTGAACGGCTTGATGGAAGCGATCCGGCGTGCATCGCGCAGCACCGGCAGCGATTTCCACTGCGCGGCATCCGGCGCGGGCAGCGCCTGGCCAAACAGTCCCGCCGCTTCGCCATCGGCCGCGGGAACGAAGCGAAAGTCACCGCTCATTCCGGCGGCCCACGACACCGGTTCCAGCGATTCCATTCCCGGCACGTCCGCGGAAGTCGCCCGGCCGCGCGCAAAGAGCACCGCGCCTCCATGGTCCCTGACAAACGAGCGCAACGCGTCGACGCGCGCCGGAGTCAGGAAACTGTCGGTATTCTTGCCAAAGACGATGAGGTCGTAACGCGCCATCTCCGCCGCCGATTCGGGAAAAAGAGCCTCGGACGTGCCGCTGGGTTCCGTGTCTCCGGAGTCGATCCGGAAGTAGCGCGCCTCGGACAGCCGGTGGACGGAATGCACTTCCATATGGCTTTGCTGCCGGAGGAGCTGCGCGAGAAATTTGCTGTCCCAATACGGTGCGCCCTCGGCGAGGAACACGCGTGTGCGCGCATCGAGCACCCGCACATGGACGGTGGCCGTGTTGTTCACCGGCCGCGATTCGCCTGCCTGCACAGCGGTCGAAAGATGCCATCGCCCGCTGGCGGTGACGGGAAACTCGAACACCCCGCGCGCCGCGCCGCCGGCAGGCACCTCGACGGTCTGACGCGTGACTTCGGCGCCCTGATCGTCGGTCAGGATGACGTCCTGTCGCACCGCGCCGAGGCCGTGGGATTCGAGCGACCACGGGATTTTCGCCGGCTGGCCGGTGAAGACGGTGAGGGCCTGGCGTCCGGCGCTCAGGACCAGATCGGCGGCGGGTTCACCCGCGCCCAGGGCGAGCGCGGCGACGGTCGTCAGTCCCGCGCGCGCGCGCATTGCGAATGTTTCCACCGCGCCCTCGGCGGGCGGCTCCGTGGTGCGGCCGTCCGTGAGGAGCAGCAGACCGGCGGGTGATTCGCCGGCGGCGTTCGCTTCTTCCAGTGCCTGCGCCGCGGCGGGCAGGATGCGTGAGGCGGAGCCGGTGGGCGCAGGGAGGATCGCGTCATTGGGCAGGGCTGATTCCAGCGCGGACGCGAATGGATGCACGCGCAACGGCACACCCGCACGCTTCGCCGCGGCGCGGAGTGTGGCCACCGCTTCCGCGGCGATCTCCGAACGCGTTCGCTCGCCCGACTTCTGCGCCATCGACGCGGACGCGTCCACGAGCGCCAGCCATGGCCGCTGTTGCGTCTCCACCGGCCGTACCCAGCGCCCCGGATTGACGAGCACGAGCGACAGCGCCGCGAGCGCCGCCATGCGCCATGCCAGCAGCCAGCCTCGCGTGCGCCGGCGCAATCCCGCCGACCCGCGCCACGACAACCACGCGGCGGCCACAAGAACAGCGGCCAGCAGCGGCAGGAGCAGGGAGATCGGGATCGGAGGGTTCATGTGACGGACGGTGACCGATGACCGGGGGTCGCCGGTTTTCCCGCGGCCAGCACTCCTTCCACGAGAAGCAGGAGCAACGCGCCGGCTGCAAGCCAGGCCCAGAGCGGAAGCCCGCGATCGAGCGCGGCCTGACGGGCGAGACTGTCGCGGCCGGTGGCGGTGGCGCCATCGAAGGCGGGCGGCGATTTTGCGGGACGCAGGTCGGATTCGGCCGGCGGAAAATTGACCGCGGTGAAATGCACCGGCTGTCCGGAAACCTCCCATCGGTAGATCCCTGGCACAGCCGCGGAGGCGGCCCGGAAAACTTCACCCTCCGCTCCGCTCGACGACGTGAGGGCCACGGGCGATCCGTCCGGCGAAACGAGTTCCGGGCTGCCCGCGCGCGGAGCGTCACCGGCGTGCCACACCGGAGATGTGCCGGGCAGCGCGACAAAGCCACCGGATACCGTGTCGGGCCTCGTGTGCAGCAGGAGTTCCGCCATCGCGGGCACGAAGACGGAACGCACCGGCCAGTCGGACTTCGAAGGATCCAGCGACGGCGAAAACAACAATACGGGTGCGCCACCATTCACGCCGGGAGCCATGACAAGCGCGGGGGTATCGTCCTGCCATGAGGCCAGCACAGTCCCGCGTTCCTCGAATGCGGACGGCAGCAGCACGCGTTCGCGGAATGTGCCGCCAAACGGATGACCAAAGGCCCCGTCCTTGAAAAGCGCGAACGCCGGATGCTCGGCAAGACGCCCGATTTGCCAGCCGTCCGGTGATTGCTGCGGTGCGAGCGGCGGGAGCGGCGCCTGCGAGCCCGGCAGGCCCAGCAGGGTCGCCGCCGCGGCGATGGAGGCCCCCGCCGCCGGCCTCACGCACACAGTGACACCCGCGGCGGCCAGATCGCGCAGCCCCTCGGGATCGCTGCCATCCCACGAGGGCAGGAACCAGATGTCGCATGGCGGCGCCCGCCCCGGCTCCACCGTGACAGACTCGATCCACGGCAGCGCCGCAGCAAAGCTCGTCAGTACGGCCGCCGCGGGATCGTCCGGTGTGGCCCCGATGGCGAGGCGCAGGCTTTGCCGCACATCCACCACGGTGTGCGCGCGGTCGTCGGCGGGAAATGCGTCGGCCTCCAGCGCCGCCGTCACCGGCAACAATCCGCCCGCACCGGGACGCAGCGGGATGGCGGCCTCGGCTTCGCCCCAGGGCGGCAATTCCAGTTCGCGTGACTGCCTCGCGCCACCGGCATCGATGGTGAATGTGGTGCGGCGCATGTCGTTGGAAAAATTGGCCACTTTCGCGATCAGCGTCACTTCCTGGCCGGCCACGGGAGCGCCGGGCACGGTGACGAGGCTGGTGACGGCGAGATTCGCCGGGGCCGCGGTGGCGACGGGAATCGCGCGCACTTTCACGCCCGGAGGCACGGCCGTCTGGAACGTGCGCCACGCGGAATCCTGGAAATCCGAGATCACCACGAGTTCGCGGACGCCCCGTGCCGCGGACAACTGCCGCCAGGCGAGATCGAACGCCGGCCCGGGAGCCCCGGGTTCCGGCTTTACTTCCGCGCGCGTCAGCAAATCGGCGAGGAACGCGCGATTCGGCCCCGGCTCGGGAAACACCGAACCGGGCGCGTGGTCCAGCCAGATAATATTGCTCAACTCCGGAGCCGTGGACTCAAGCCATTCCGCAGCCGCCGCACACGCCGCCTGGAATCGCGTGCCCGCACCCTCCATGGCCGCCATCGAACCGGAGCGGTCGATGACAAACACGGTGGTCTTGGGAGATCCGGGCAGCGGCGCTTGTTTCGAAAGCAGCATCAGCCCCGGAAACACAAGCACCAGCGCCAGCATCGCCAGAGTGCGCAGCGCCAGCAGCAGCCAGTCCTTCGGCCGCCGCAACCGCCGCGTCCGCTTCACCACGCGCTGCAAGAACTCGACGGACGAAAACCGGTACACCGGCGGCCGCGAGCGCGACAGCAGGTGGCACAACACCGGCACGGCCACCAGTGGCAGCAGCCATGCAAGCAAGGGAACCTGGGAGAAAATGGACATCTCAACCGCAGAGGGTGTCAAAAAGCTGGAACCAGGATTGCGTCGTGTTCACCCTGAGATATTCGACGCGACGGGAGGCGGCGAGGCTGCGGAGGGCGCGCGTATGATCGAGGAGCGCTTCGCTCCACGCGGCCCGCAGCGCCCCCGGGTGCACCGTGAGTTGCTCGCCGGTTTCCATGTCCTCGAAGCGGGCCAGCCCACTGTCTTCGAGCACCTCTTCCGCGGGATCGAGCACATGCATCAGGTGGATGCGGAAGCCCCGATGGATCCATGGGTTAAGCGCGCGGAAGAGAGCCGCGGGCTCATGGAAAAAGTCGGAGACGATGACGAGCGTGCCTTTCTTTCGCACCAGGCCGGACGCGCGCAGGAGGGTATCCGCGATGGATGTGCGCTGGCCGGGCGCATTGTGCTCGAGCGTGCTCAGCAGTTCATTCAAGTGGCGCCGGGTCGACCCGGGCGGCAGGAACCGGCGGATGCCGGCGTCGAAAAGCGTCAGTGACACGCGGTCGCCCCCGCTCACCACAAGCCAGGCCAGGCAGGCGGCGAAAAACGACGCGTACTCCAGCTTGCTCCATCGCGAGCCGGCGCCGGCAAATCCCATGCTTGCCGAAGAATCGAGCACGATGTGGCACTCGAGGTTCGTCTCCTGCTCGAACGTGCGCAGAAACAACCGGTCGCTGCGCGCAAACACACGCCAATCGACCCGCGATGGGTCGTCGCCAGGCACGTACTGGCGGAATTCGTGGAACTCCGTGGATGACCCGCGCTGGAGTGAGCGGCGCCTGCCCGACAGGTATCCCTCCACGGTGGCCTTCACACCCAGCTCGTAGTTGCCGAGCCGGCGTATATCCTCCAACGTCAGGTATTTCCACGTCGCCGCCATATGATCATCCGATGGCTGGCAGGAGGTTCGAGACGATGGTGTCGGTGGTCACCCCCTCTCCGGTTGCATTGTAATTGGCGATGACCCGGTGGCGGAGAATCGGCAACGCGGTGTCGCGGATCTCCTCCACCGAAGCGGCGGAGCGACCTCGCAGCAGCGCCAGAGCGCGCGCGGCGCGGGCAAGACACTGGGAAGCGCGCGGACCGGCTCCGAAGGCCACGTAGTTTTTCACCTCGTCTGTTGCGAGCGCGGATTCGGGGCGTGTCGAGTGGACGAGTTTCAGCAGGCATTGCAGCACGGATTCCGGCAGCGGCACGTCGTGCACGGCATCCTGGAGATCGATGACTCCTGCGGGATCGAGCACGGTGTTGGCGGCGGGCAGGTCGCGGCCCGTGGTGCGCCGGACAATCTCCCCCTCCTCGTCTATGTCGGGGTAACCGATGCGCAGCATGTAAAAAAAGCGGTCGAGCTGTGCCTCCGGGAGCGGGTATGTGCCTTCGTGTTCGATGGGATTTTGCGTGGCGAAGACGAGAAACGGTTCGTCGAGGCGATGCGTCTTGCCGCTGACAGTGGCCTGCTTTTCCTGCATGGCTTCGAGCAGGGCGGCCTGGGTTTTTGGCGGGGTGCGGTTGATTTCGTCGGCGAGCAGGAGGTTGGCAAAGATCGGCCCGGGCGCGAACCGGAAGGAGCGTGAACCATCCGCTTCGGTCTGCAGGATTTCCGATCCGGTGATGTCGGTCGGCATGAGGTCCGGGGTGAACTGGATGCGCTGGAACTTCAGCCCGAGAATCCGGCCGAGCGTCGCCACCAGCAGCGTCTTCGCCAGCCCCGGCACGCCGACAACAAGACAATGTCCGCGGCAGAGCAAGGAGGTGAGCAGTTGCTCGATCACGGCCTCCTGCCCGACGATGACGCGGGCGGTTTCCTGACGGACGGTGGCGATGGTGTGCTGGAGTTTCTCCCAGCGGGCGGCGGGATCGGCGGGATCGGCGGAATCGGCGGGACTCATGGTATTCAAAACGGAGGCGGAAAGGAGAATGTCAGGATGGGCGAAGGGGCGAGGGCAGTGCTATTGGTCATCATCCCCCTTGATGGCCTGGAGATGCGCGCGGGTTATGAAGGTGAGCAGGACGACCGTGTTGTTCTCGTCGTTTTCGGAAGTCAGCAGTTCATCGAGAGCCTCCAGAGCCGATGATTCCGGCTTTCCGGTCTCGGAGGTGGTGATGGCGCCGTCCGGCTGGAGCAGCCAGTGGCTCGTTTGTTGCTGGCCGCGGTATATCCAGAGGGTGGCGATGGCGGTCGGCGCTTCCTCCATGCCGAGAGCCTCGCCAGCGTATCGAAAATAAGTGCCCAGCGACTTGAGCGGCACCCGTCCGTCAGGAGATTCGATGAGTTCTCCAGCGGTGCCATCCGCTTCCGGGTCCGCGGTGAACGCTATCATGTTCCAGCCGAACTTGAAGTTGGCGGGTCTCAGCATGACAATCAACGGCGGCTGGCCGGCGGCAGCCTGCAGCAACGCTTTGGCGCGGGATTCGATGAATTCCACCGAAAGCGTGTCGCCTTGCCTGAATCCGGCGGCGGCGCCGACCTCGGCTGACTTCGATCCGAATGGAATGGGGCCGTACTGTGATGAGACCTGCGCGCGGTGGATGACGGTGCGCATCGCCTGAAGCGAGTCCAGCCATGGCGGATCCTCCGGCTTCCCCATCCAGGCGACAAGGGCCGCGCGCTCGTCCAGCGAGAGCGCGGCGAATGTCTTGATGATTTCCAGCGGTGGAAGGCCGTCGAGCGAGGCGATGATTTCCTTGAGCCGCCCGGGTTCGACCTTTCCGGCGTCGGGCCACTCGGGCACCGGTTGCTGCTTGAGCCGGGCGAGCGCGCGCTGGCGCAGGAAGTCCATCGCCGGCTCGCCGGTCAGGGCGTGAAGCTCCGCGGTTTTTTCCAGGACCATGGGAAACTCGCTCAGTCGTGCCTCCACCAAGGCGGCGGCATGGGCGATGGTCCCGACACCAAAGCGGCCGCGCTTCTCTGGCGGGATGATTTCCTGTGTGTCGAGCAGTGCCAGCAGCGGCTCTTTCACGGAGTTCGCGATGTCGGATAACGCGAGGGGGGCATTCGCGTGGTCGGACGACCCGATTCGGTCGGACATGTAAGCCAGAACGAGGCCGGCTTGCATGAAATCGGGCCGGTTCGCGGTTGTGGCCGCGGCCGCGGCCTGGAGCACGGCAGGCAGCGCTTCCTCAACCGGGGCCTCGTGGATGTCACTTTGCATCGCGTCCAGCACGGGTCCGGCGGGTTCGGCGGCGGTGGCGATCTCCGTCAGGGACTCGGCCAGACTCTTTCCCGAGATCAGCACCTGCAGCGAGCGGATGACGCTTTCAGCCATCTTCGCGTCGAGCGGCTGGGTGCGGCCGAACGAATCGTACTCTTCCTCCACCACCGCGGGCGCCGCTTGGCCGGCGTTCTGGCGCAGAGCGCTGGCGAGTTCCTCGACCAGCCCTGCGGCCGCCTTGCCGCGCTGGCGGATGTACTCTTTGCTGATGGCCAGCCGGCGTACGACGTGCGCAGGCGCCGTGGACCAGGCTGTGAATGCTTCCTCCGCTCCAGTGGCGCTGGTTTTCGAAAGCCACCGGGCCGCCGCGGACTGCTGGTCGTCGTCGCCCTGGTTCAAGTACAGGGCGGCCAATTCGACCGGTGGTTTCCTGGCGTGGATTTTCCAGAATGCGGCGGCGGCGGCGGCGAGGGCATCCGTTCCCATCTCGCTGGAATCAGGGATCACCATTCGCACCAGTGGCTCCACCAGATTGGCGCGGGTGGCGGGCAGACGATAGGTGGCCTGAACGATGTTCGATCGAAACGCCCCCAGGAAGTCATCGGTGGACTCGGAGGTGGAATCATCAGGCTGCGCGAGAAGCGTGGTGTCCGCCAATGCCGGAATCAGTACCGCCAGGACCGTGACCCCCTCGCCGAGAAATGCCGGCTCCATCACTCCGCGAACTTTGGGTGCCGAAGGCAGCGTCCAGAGCAGCGACGAATCATCGTCCTCCCCGCTTTCCTCGCCATCCTCATCCGCCTCGTCGTCCGGTGCCTCCTCCTCGCCAGCGAGCCAGGCCTCCACGGCCCGGGTCAGCGATTCGGGCACGGGTTCAAGCGGGGCAATCAAAGGAGGAACGCCATCCCTGACCTGCGCCTTGATGCGGAAACTGAGGCCGGAAATCGTATCGCGATTGCTCCAACCGCGGGAGAAGCGGCTGACCACGGAGTCGAGTTGTGAAGCCAGTGATTTCCAATCGGGCTGCTGGTAAAATGCCTCCAGCACGAGCCGGCATCGTTCATTGGCGAGCATGCTGACAGCGCTGTCGATGACCATCGTGGCGTCCGCCGGAGTGGTCAGAACGGCGGCGGCAAGCCGATTCGCTTCAGCGGTGTGCCCGGCGGAGTGAAACTGCGCCGCCAACAGGAACAACCGGCCCAGGACTTCCGGACTGTTACGAGCGGAGCGCAGAAAATACTCCTCTTCCTTGTCGCCT
The DNA here is from genome assembly GCA_964647495.1 of uncultured Akkermansia sp. Classification (GTDB taxonomy): domain Bacteria; phylum Verrucomicrobiota; class Verrucomicrobiia; order Verrucomicrobiales; family V1-33; genus CAJBME01. The sequence continues at coordinate 16,145 of CAZYHO010000042.1, forward strand.
CCCTTCAGCGCGTCGATCAGCGCCTGCACATCCGTCGCCGGTGCCGCGCTGCCGGTACTCTCGTCGCGAGCCCGGCCGGGGGACAGCAGGATCCGTCCGCCACGGCCCGCGGCATCGGACGGGCCTTGCGCCTCCAGTGCGCCCGCGCCGATGATTTTGCTGCCGTCCGGCAACCGCCAGGCATTGCCGTTCGCTTTTTGGAAAAGCTGTCGAGTCAGGTAGTCGCCGCCGCCGCTCCTGCCGACCTGCGCGTCGCGCACCCACGTCGCGCCCTTGAGGTCCGGCAGCCCGAGTGCCTGAAGCTGCCGGAACCCCGTGCTGAAATCCGGCGTCTCCGCTTCGGCGAATCCAATCCACAGCACCGCGAAGACGATCGCCGGCCAGCACCAGCGCCGCCCGCGCGGCGTCCCGTCAAGGAAACCGGCGTGCCTCGCCGGCATGAGACCACCATGCCATCCACCGCGCCGATGAATAGACTTGGCCCGGCCGGCCGCGGTGTCCTGTTCGCAAGTCATGTGGGATGTGAAATAAATGCCTCCGCATCGACGGCAGCAGAGCGGAGAGTGCCGGCAGTGCGGGGACAGGAACAGGAACAGGGAGTGTGCATCGTCTCCGGAATATACACGACTGTGCGCCGCCGCCAGGATTTCTTGACGCCCGGTCCTTCCGTCAAAACAGACAGCCTGCCAGGAGAAGGATCGGGGACAGACCCCTTGTTCGATCCAATCAAAAACCTGTGCGAAACGACGTTGTGTTGGAGTCCCGCCGGGAAGGCGGAATCGGCGGCCGAGGCCCAAGGGCGGTGCGGAATGTTTTTTCGCACTTGGCTGCGCGGCTTGGCCTGAGGTTCCGTCTTGCCGCCGGGACTCCAACTCAAATGCTGTGCGGAAAACCGTTGGGTTGGAGTACCGCCGCCAGGCGGAACGCGCAGCTTCACGCGAAGACTCATTGATCCGGTCCTCCGACCTCTGTTTTGAGTGGCCCGCGAAACACACCAAACCACACGAAAGGAAAGCAAGAAATTTTCGTGTGTTTAGTGTGTTCCGCGGGCATAAAACCTGCGGCCCACATCATCGGATAAAGTCGCGCGTCCCAGCGGTTTCCGAAACTCGGCCGGGCGGAGGAAGACCCAGAAGTCAGAGGTCAGAGATCGGAGGGTGAAAGGGTATTCAGTGATCAGTAGTTCGGTATTCAGCCAGGAACCAGAGGGCAAGAGCCAGGGGGGAGATCAGAGATCAGTGATCGGTGCTCAGTGATCGGGCACCAGGGTTCGCTGGCCGACGCGCCGAAATCACAGGCCAGCGCCCGGAATCAACCCGGCAGCG
>CAZYHO010000043.1:0-17431 GCA_964647495.1 uncultured Akkermansia sp.
CCACCGTCTCGCTCGCCTGCCGCGCCGCCAAAAGCAACGTCATCCACAAAAACGCTGCCCGCCGCCTCCAAAGCCGTCTGGCCAAAGCCGCCAACACCAAGGCCGCCGCCAAGGCGTAGGCAGGCTGGCAGGTTGACACGCCGAAAGTCGGCTCGCCACAGCAGCGGATGCCATCCCGCGTCATTGGCGTTCATTGGCGGTTCCCCCCGGGTCCACGGTCTTTCTGTATGCCGTGCTCGCCCCCTTCGCGGTCAGTCGCCGGAGCCTGGCGCCATCCGTTCATGCACTCGCACGCGGGAAAGAACCGTCTCCGGTTTCGTCTTCGCAACGCGGCGCTTCTGGACAGGCATTCATTGCAGAAGTGCTGAAGTCATAAGCCAACAAGCCGGGCGCCGGACGCACGACAACGTTCGGTCATAAAAGAAAAGTGGTGAGGCCAACGATGGAGATGGTCCCAAGGCCGCCGTCGCGGAAGTCGTAAACCGCGGAAATCACCAGGAGCGTTGCCGCGGCCACGAGGGGCCAGATGCGCCGCCCCCGGAAGAACCATGCGTGCCACGCCTGCTTCATCATGGCTGAATCAACCTGGACCGTAAACGTATGAGACATGATGTCATGAGTTGAACCGGGGTGACGAGGGGCGAGGCACGACTTTTTTTCGTTCGACTGATACTCGTCGCCGCAATTTGACGCATGGACGTCTGGCAGCCAGCGTTTCCGGACGCGGCTGGCACACCGAACACCGCCATGCCGCTACTCAGATGAACACCATCACTCCGCCACCCGATCCCGCGCCTTCGCCACGGGCCTTCCGGTCTGGCCGACCACGCCCATCGTGCCGGCATTCGCATCAGTCTCACGCCGTGACCGGTTTCATTCACTGATTGCCATGCCAGAGGAAGAGGACATTTTCAGCGCGGCCGCCGCGCTGCCGGTCGAGGAGCGGGAGATGTATCTCGATGCCGCCTGTGCGGGCGATCCTGGGGTGCGTGCCCGCGTCGATGGTTTGCTGCGGTCGCATGAAGCGACCGGATTCACGGGCGATCGCACGGCCGTTCCGCTTGCTCCCGGACCGGCGTCAACCGAGTCCCCCAGCTCGATCATCGGCCGCTACAAGCTGCTGCAACAGATCGGTGAAGGCGGGTTTGGCGTAGTCTGGATGGCCGAACAGGAGGAGCCGATCCGCCGCCGCGTCGCGCTGAAAATCCTGAAGGCCGGAATGGACACGCGCGAGGTTATCGCCCGATTCGGAGCCGAACGCCAGGCGCTCGCGATGATGGACCACCCGAGTATCGCGAGGATTTTCGATGCCGGAGAGACGGCCTCGGGGCGCCCATACTTCGTGATGGAACTGGTGCGCGGCTTCCCGATCACCAGATTCTGCGACGAGCGGGCTCTCACGACGCGCCAGCGGCTGGAATTGTTCGAAGAAGTCTGCGAAGCGGTCGCTCACGCGCATCAGAAAGGGATCATCCACCGCGACCTCAAGCCCTCCAATATCATGGTCACCCTCCACGGCGAGAAACCGGTGCCGAAGCTCATCGACTTCGGCATCGCCAAGGCCACGCCGGGGCGGCTGACGGACCGCACGCTCTTCACGCGGTTCGAACAATTCGTCGGCACTCCGGCCTACATGAGCCCGGAACAGGTGGGCTTGAGCGGACTGGACGTGGACACGCGCAGCGATATCTACGCGCTGGGCGTGCTGCTTTACGAACTGCTCACGGGCAAGCCGCCGTTCGACACAAAGTCACTCATCTCCGCCGGTTACGAGGAGATGTGCCGCATCATCCGCGAGGTCGATCCGCCCCGGCCGTCCGCGCGCATCAGCACCGCCGCGGGCGAGGAGCGCACCGCGCTGGCCAGAGCCCGGCAGATCGAACCCGAGAAGCTGAACAAGTTGGTGAAGTCCGATCTCGACTGGATAGTGATGAAGGCGATCGAGAAGAACCGCGCCAGGCGTTACGAGACGGCCAACGGCCTGGCGCGGGACATCCGGCGATTCCTTGCCGGCGAGGCCGTAAGCGCCTCGTCTCCGGGCGCCGCCTACCGGTTTCGGAAATTTGCTCTCCGCCACAAGCTGAGTCTTTCGGCGGGAGCGGCGGTGCTGTCCGCTTTGGTGATCGCGTTGATCGTCGCCCTCTGGCAGGTGGATGAGAACCGGTGGCTGCGCGAGCTGGCGGAAGCGAGGAGGGCCGAGGCCGAGCTTGAGGCAAAAAGGGCCGTGCGCAGCGAGTCGATCGCCAAGCGCAACCTGTATGCCGCTCACATGAACGAGGTGCGGGAAGCGTTGCCTCAGAACGACATCGGACTCGCGCGCGAGCTGCTCGATATGTATCGCCCGAAAGGCGATGAGCCGGATCTGCGGGGGTGGGAATGGCGCTATTATTACCAGCAGTGCCTGAGTGAGGCGCAAGCGAGGCTCCCCAACGGCGACGAGCGCCCGCCGGTCTTCTCCGCGAGTATTTCGTCCGATGGATCGCGGCTTCTGCTGGGCTATGGCGGCGGGCAACTGGAGCTGTGGGATGTTGCGGCCAGGGAGCTGGTGCGTGTGGTTCAGGAGCCATTTGGGCACCCGGCGCGGTCGGTCTTTTCGCCGAAGGGGGATGCGTTCGCGGCCACCACGGGGCCGGGGCTGGTGAAAATCGCGCATGCCGGCACAGGCGCCGAGGTGTTCTCGAGCACAATCGATGGTGTCGTGCGCGATATTTCCTGGTCCCGCGATGGCGAATGGCTGGCGGTGCTGTCCAGGGATCCCGAGCGCTTGATGGTGCTGCGCGCGGCCGACGGGAGCACGGTGATGAACTATGACACATTGTCCGAAGGAGGCGGCGACTTTTTCGGCAACGTACGCATCTCCGGGGACAAGCAGCGCGTTTACATCAGCAGTGGCGCATTCGGCAGTCCCACGCTGCGGTGTGTGAGCGTGCCGGACGGAGATACAGTGTGGAAAATTCCCATCGGCAGCATCGATGAAATCGAGCCCGGGCGCGTCCGCGACATCGGTTTTTCCGCCATGGCGCTCTCTCCGGACGGGGAAACTCTCGTAGTGGCGACAGGATACAGGGATCCGAAGATCCGCGTGATCGAGGCCGCGAGAGGGCGCCATCTCGCGAAACTCGAAGGCCACACAAAGTATGTCCTGCAACTGGCCTTTTCCGATGATGGACAGGCTCTCGTGTCCGCTTCCGAGGATCAGACGATCCGTCTCTGGAATACTTCCACATGGGCCGAGTCGCGTCCGCCCTTGCGCGGGCACGCGCACGAAGTCAGCGCCGTGGCGCTTTCAAGCCAGGGCGATCTGCTGGCGAGTGGCGGCAAGGATGGCGAGGTCTTGCTCTGGGATCCCCGGAGTCCGCCGCCGGCGAAAGGCATGGGAAAGTTGCCCGGCGGCATCGTGGAACTTCGCTTCGTGCCGGAGAGCCGCCTGGTGGCAGCGAGGACCGTCGACTTCCAATGGCTCCTGATCGATCCTGCCACGCTCGACGCGGAGCCTGTTCTGCAGTCGGTGACTCCTCCAGGAGAAACTGGCTATGCGCCCCTTGTCGCGCGAAAGGACCGGCGCCGCCCGCCACCATCGGGAGTGGATGAACCGCGGCTGGGTCTGCGCGGAAAGGTGACCGCCCACGCCACTTCTCCCGATGGCAATCTGTTCGTGGCGGTGAGCGACGGCGGAGAGATCGGATTCTATGACGCGAAAACCTATATCAGGCTCGGCATCCGCAGGAGCCATCTGTCGTCCGTCTTCGGCATCACGTTTTCCCCGGAAGGGAACTTCCTGGCGCTCAGCAGCGGAGGGGACAACGGCATCGTGGTATGGGACGCCGTCACCCGGTTGAAACTCGCGACTCTCTCCAGCCCCGGCTCCCTGCTCGGCAACATCAGATTCACCGCTGACGGCAGCACCTTGCTGGCGGCTCCCGAGTTCGAGGGCAGCGGAGAAAGCGGCGCCTTCCAGGTCTGGCACGTCCCGTCTCTGGAGGAGATCGACGAGGCCGAGAAATCCGCCGGGAAGTGGCCGATGGCCGGCGCCATTCGTCCATTCGGTCTCGCCCGCCTCAAGCATCTTCTGGAACAGGAGTGGCGCCGAGAAATCGATGCCGCCGCCGGATCGCGGCAGGAGGTGGCGCGGTTGAATGACACGCTGGAGCATCTCGCGGATCTGCTCTTTCACGAGCGGCGCGAAGCCGAAGCCAGACCATTCCTGGCCGACCTGCTCGATCGCTTGAAACGCCAACCTTCGCCCGACACCAGGACGATCTTCGAAACGACGAGAAAACTGCTGACCGCCACCCTCGCCCAATTGCGAGCCACAGGCGGCTCTGCCGGATCCGGGGAGGATGGGGAGGATGGGGCGCAGCTTTCCGCGCAGGCGGATCAACTGGTGTCCGACATGGTGGCGACCTATACCCGCCTGTCCGCCGAGAGACCGGAGGATTCTCTCGTGGCGATGAAGCGCGACATGATGGAAATGTGGTTCGTGGGGAATTCAGACAAGGTCCATCTGGAGAATGTCCGGGGCCTGCTTGCGCTCGCGGAGGGGAGGCCCAATGACGCTGAATCCATGCGCCACGCGGTCACCGCCTGCTGCGCGACGCCCTCCGGCAACCGGGAGCTGGATGAGCGCGCTCTGGCGCTGGCGAAACGCGGCGTGGAACTTACCGCGGATTCCTGGGCGGTGGCCCTGCATCACCACACGATGGGACTGGCCTCATTCCGTTGCGGCAACTTTGCCGAAGCGGACACGGCCTTGCTTCGGGCCTTCGAGACCGCCGGCCTTTTGACCGGCTGGATGGCGGAGGAATACCGTCCATCAATCCAGCATTCGGCTCTTTTCGTTCGCTCCATGATTCTTCACCATGAAGGGAAGCAGGAGGAAGCGGAGCGCCTTTTTCACAAAGCCGGGGAACACATGCAACGGCCTCCGGACGATCCTCGAACGGCGCTCGACGGCTCATTGTTCGGCGCCGACTTCGTGGTCTGGATGCTCTGGAAGGAGGCGAAAGCGCTGTTTCCGAAGCGCGATCCGGAGCAATCCTCCCGATGAGCGGCTCCACCCGGGTGTCATTCGTTCCATTCCATCCGCTTTTCTCGCATATCTCCCCAACTCGCACAACCCACAACAATCCAACCTGAGTCAAGCCATGCCACGATCCAAACGACGCAACCCCGGCGCTTTCGCCTCCTCCTCGAGCCGCACCGTCTCATCGAGTTCAAGCAGCGGAGTCACCGTCCCCTCGCAGGGGAGTTCCAACCCCCTGCTCCCCGGCACTCTTCATATCCTGCTCAGGTCACTCTTCAATGACGACATCCAGCGCTTGATGGACGATATCGACAGGTGGCTGAATGACAACCCGGGGAAACCGCTCTCTCGCGAACTCAGGGCACGATGCGGTTCAGTCCTGGCAGACCGGATCAATTCCAGACTGGGAATGTAGGCGAGCCCGCCCGGCTCTCCGGCGCCAAGGCGCGCGCCCTTGCCGTATGATGGCCCGGGCGCAGTGACCCGGCGCCAAACAGCAGCCTGCCACGGCTGCGGGAAGCGTCCGGAGATGCCGGTCAGCGTGAACGTGCTCCCGGCGCCTCGCATCGTGACACATCGAGAGTCCGATCCGTCCGGCGGGGGCGGGGAGGGGGATGAATTTTTTTTTGATTCGAGTGATACCCGGCGGCGTGATTTTACGCATGAAGGGTGTGGCGGGGTGTTTCCGCCACTGCAGATGATGTCAATCATTCCAGCACTCAAATGAGCACTGGCATTCCAACTTTTTTTCCGTCGCTCTTGTGGCGGCGGGCGTTTCCCATTCATTAGGCTTATGTCCGGCGAAGAAGATATTTTCAATGCGGCCATATCGCTACCCGCCGAGGAGCGGGCGAGCTATCTGGATAGCGCCTGTGTGGACAGTCCCGAGATGCGGAACCGCATCGAGGGCCTGGTGCGTTCGCATGAAGTGAGCTGGTTCATGAAGGAGCGGAAGACCGGCAGCACGCCATCCCCGAAGGAGGCGGCCGGCTCCATCATCGGCCGCTACAAGTTGTTGCAGGAGATCGGCGAGGGGGGGTTTGGCGTGGTCTGGATGGCCGAACAGGAGGAGCCGATCCGGCGCCGCGTGGCGTTGAAGATCATCAAAGCGGGCATGGACACGCGCGAGGTGATCGCGCGGTTCGAGGCCGAGCGGCAGGCGCTCGCGATGATGGATCACGAGAACATCGCGAAGATATTCGACGCCGGGGAAACCGCGTCGGGGCGGCCGTTTTTCGTGATGGAGCTGGTGCGGGGGCTGCCGATCACGAAATTCTGCGACCAGTGGGCGCTCACCACCCGCCAGCGGCTCGAATTGTTCGAGGAGGTGTGCGCGGCCGTGTCGCACGCGCATCAGAAAGGGATCATCCACCGCGATATCAAACCCTCCAACGTGATGGTCACCATGCACGGGGAGAAACCGGCGCCCAAGGTCATCGATTTCGGGATCGCCAAGGCCACGCAAGGACGGCTGACAGACCGGACACTCTTCACGCGCGTCGAAGAGCTCGTCGGCACACCGGCGTACATGAGCCCCGAGCAGACGACGCAAGGCGGCCTGGACGTGGACACGCGCAGCGACATCTACTCGCTGGGAGTGCTGCTGTACGAGATGCTGACCGGGCGGCCGCCGTTCGATACGAAGTGGCTGCGCGAGGCCGGCATGGACGAGATGCGCCGCATCATCCGCGACGTCGAGCCGCCCCGGCCTTCCTTGCGACTGAGGTCGATTGCGGGCGAGGAGCGCGCCGTGGTGGCCAGCGCGCGAAAGGCCGATCCCGACAAACTGCGCCGGCTGCTGAAACCCGACCTCGACTGGATCGTCATGAAGGCGATCGATAAAGATCGTTCCAGACGCTACGAGACCGCGAATGGGTTCGCCCTCGACATCCAGCGCTTTCTGGACAACGAGCCGGTCAGGGCGATGCCTCCAAGCGCCGGCTATCGCTTCCGGAAATTCGCCCTGCGCCACAAGTGGGGCATCTCGGTTGGCGCCGCGGCGGCGGTGGCTCTTGTCTCGGGGATCATCATGGTCAAGATGCAGGGAAACACGCATCGCCGGCTCTGGGAGCGGGCTGAAATGGCAACAAAGATGGCCGAAAAGGCAACAGAGCGGGCTGAAAAGGCAACAGAGCGGGCTGAAAAGGAAAGAGAGAGGGCTGAAGAGGAAAGAGAGAAGGCTGAAGAGGAAAGAGAGAAGGCGCTCCGCGGCGAGCGCAAGGTCCGGGAATCCGGATACAAGAGCGCGATTCTTTACGCGGAGCAGGCCCTGCATCCCCTCAAGCTGGATATCCGCCAGTCGCGTGCTCTGCTCGATGCGCAACGTCCGGCGGATGGGCAGCCGGATGATCTGCGGGGTCCGGATTGGCGTTTTCTTTGGCAGGCGGCCCGCGGCGGAGCGCCGGTGAGGCTCACCCGGCGGGCGGAGCCAGTGTATTCAGCCAGCTTTTCTCCGGACGGCACGCTTCTTCTGCTCGGTTATGCGGACGGGGAACTGGAACTCTGGGACGTCGCGTCGCAAAAGCGCCTGAAGTCCGTTCAGTCCGCGCCGAAAGACGCGGCGCGCGCAGTTTTCGCACCGGATGGCGGGAGTTTTGCGGCATCGATTGGCGGCGATGGCACGGTGAAAGTCATCGATGTCAGGACCAATGCGGAGATTCTTCATTACGAGGACAAGAGGAGGCACTACATCCGCGACCTGAGTTATTCGAGTGACGGGGAGTGGCTGGCCGTGCTGCCAATCGATCGCGACAATCCCGTCAATCTGAAGATCCTGCGTGTGTCCGATGGGGCAACCATCATGGACTACGAACTGCCGCCCAAGGGCCTGGCCTTTTTCAACAACGTGCGGATCTCGCCCGACAAGAAGCGGGTATATGTGAGTTGCGGTGCGCGCAAGAAGCCCATGCTCCTCTGCGTGAACGTGTCCGACAAGAGTGTCGTGTGGGAGGCGGGCATCGGTCTCATCAGGGTGGGCGGCAGCAGGGGCAAGGGCGACGACGGATTTTCCGCGATGGCGCTTTCGCCCGACGGGGAGAGGCTGGCTGTCGCGACGGGATACAATAACTCTGAAATCCGCGTGTACGATGCCGCGACCGGGAAGTTGATCGAGCGGCTCAACGGCCACAGGAGGTATGTCCTCCAATTGGCGTTTTCCGCTGATGGCAGCACACTCGTATCCACGTCCGAGGACCAGACGGTCCGGCTTTGGGATACGGCGACCTGGATCGAGCATCCGTCTCCGTTGCTCGGGCATGACGACGAGGTGAACGCGGTGGCCATTTCGGATGCGACCCGGCTTGTCGTCACTGGCAGCAAGAATGGGGAGGTTATGCTTTGGGACAGGCGAATCGAGAGGACGTTGGGCGGCCTGCGCCGATTTCCATCCGATATCGAAAAAGTCCATACCTTGCCTGTGGCGGATGTGGTCGCCGGCAAATCGTACGACGGGACATGGTGGCTCATCGACTTGCGGACACTTGCCAGGGAACCGCTGCCTGCGTCGGAATTGTCCGAGGACGGGAAATATCCTGTTTTCGCGATGCCGGGGTTTCAGCGCAAACCCAAGCCTGCTCCGGACCGGGCGGAGGGCATGAACGGGCCGCTGGAAGCGCGCGCGGTTTCGCCTGACGGGAAAACGGAGGTGGTGGTGAGTCAAAGCGGGCAGTTCGGATTCTATGAAGTGGCGAGCGGGAAGAAGATCGATGTTTACCGCAGCGAGTTGCCTACGATTTTTGGTGTCGCCTATTCGCCGAAAGGCGACAGGCTTGTGCTGACACATGGCGGCGAGGATGGTATTGTGCTTTGGGACATCGAGGAAAAGGAAGTGAGGTTGCGGTTGTCCAGTCCGGACTCGCTGCTTTCCGATGTTCGGCTCACGGACGACGGGAATACGATCCTGGCGCGCAGGAACCCCGGATCATCGGAGGGTGCTCGCGATGGCGGGTGGCAGTATTGGAGGGCGCCGATGCTGGAGGAGATCGAGCAGTTGGAGGATCTTGGGGGGAGGTGGCCGCACGTCGGGATCGAGTTGCCACGGACGTCGCTGCCCACCCTGGCTGAATTGAAGAGGCAGATGGAGGTGGAGTATCAGCGAAGGCTTGCCGAAGCGGACGCCGGTTCGGCGGTGGAAAACGCGCGCCTGGACGAGACGCTGGAGGATCTGGAGCACCTGCTCCGGGTGCAGGGCCGCTCACTGGAGACCCGGCCGCTTCAGAGCCGGATTGTCGAGCGATTGAAGCAACGCCCGCCGTCGAATAATGATGAGCTGTCCGGTTACTACGAGAAACTGTTCGAGGAGACGAGGAAACTCCTCAGCGTGACACTCGACCTGCTGCGGGCGGAGAACGGGGCTCTGGCGCCCGCAAGACAGGCCGGGTTATCCGCGGAAGCTCATCGGCTGGTGGATGAGGTTCTTTCGCTCCGCGCGAGTATAGCCAGTGACAGGCCGGACAGCACCAGCCGGGTCTGGAAATCCATCATGCTCCACCGGTGGTTCGACAAGGGACAGGAGCGGCATCTGGAGAGCCTCCGGCATTTGATGCGGTTGGGGGAAGGGAGAGGCGATGTGGAAGCCAGGGAACGTCCCGTCACGGCGTATTGTCTCACACCCATCGGCGACCGGGAGATGGATGGCCGCGCTCTGGCGCTGGCGCAGGCGGCGGTGACACTGGCCGGAACTGGCGGGTCCGAAGCGTCGAGCCACAGGGCGCTGGGACTCGCCTGGTTCCGTATGGGTGACACCAAAGAGGCCGACAGGGCATTGAATCGGGCGCTCGATGCCGCCTGGAAGTCGGGCGACGGAAACTCGCGATTCGCGCGGCCCTTGCCGGCTTCGGTGAACTTCATTCGTTCGATGGTCCTGTTCCGCGAAGGAAAGGAGGACGAGGCGCGCGCCCTGTTCAGGGAGACACAGGCGGGGATGGTATTTCCGGCAGACCGCCGCCGGCTTCTCGAGAACCCCGATTTCGAGGAGGACATCATGGTATGGACGCTGTGGGAGGAGGCGAAAGGACTGATCGAAGGCAAACCGGCGCCTCCGGCGGGAGCGCGATGAGGACATGGCCATGCAAGCTCCAATGATTTGTTCCGTGTCATGACTTTTTCGAATGTGACAGACCTCGCCGGCAGCCCTCCTTGCCAGTGGGCGCAACCATCCCCAACCAAACCAAAAGCGATGAAACAAACGAAACGAAATCAGCCTGATACAAAACGCGCCACTCCCGTCGCCAGCAGCACGGGAACTTCCCGTTCCAGCCGCCGGGGAGGCAAGATGAGAATGGCGGCGCAACCTCCGCCCAGCGCGGTCTGTTATGCCGCCTCCAGTTCCTCGTCCTCGTCGAGTTCGAGCCGAAGTGGTCAGGGCAGCCACTAGCGAGGCATGGAGGGCTCGTGCGGGTTCCTCGTCCGTGTGGCGGGAGCGCCTGGCGGGGCCAGTCGGCCGTCCGTGGAGCGGAGACGCAGAGTATCCAGAGCATGCGCAAGATCATCCTGAGGAATTCTCAATCGCCGGGCGACGTGGTCATGCTCACGGCCGCGGTGCGGGATCTGCATTTCGCGTATCCCGGGCGGTTTGCGACCGACGTGCGCACGTCGTGCGACGCGCTGTGGGAGCACAACCCCCATATCACGCCGATTTCGGACGCGGATGCGGCGGCAACGACGATCGACTGCAATTACCCGCTGATCCACGAGAGCAACGGGAAGCCGGTCCACTTCATCCACGGATTCATCGAGGATCTCAACCAGCAACTCGGACTGAGCATTCGACCGTCTGTCTTCAAGGGGGACATCCATCTCGCGAGGGTGGAGAAGCGCTGGATGTCGCAGGTGCAGGAAATCACCCGGGAGATCGTGCCTTTCTGGATCATCGTGGCGGGCGGCAAGCGGGACTTTACCATCAAGTGGTGGGACGCGGGGCGCTGGCAGGAGGTTGTCGATCATTTCAGGGGACGCATCCTGTTTGTGCAGGTCGGGGCGGACGATCACGTCCATCCGGCGCTCGACGGTGTGATCGACCTGCGCGGGCTGACGGACCTGAGGCAGCTCGTGCGGCTGGTTTATCACTCGCAGGGGGTGGCCTGTCCGGTCACTTCCCTCATGCATCTCGCGGCCGCCGTCGAGGTGAGGGGCGGGAGGCCGAAACACCGGCCATGCGTCGTCGTCGCCGGAGGGCGCGAGCCGGCGCACTGGGAGGCGTATCCGCACCATCAGTTCATCCACACGAACGGCGCGCTGTTCTGTTGCGACAGCGGCGGCTGCTGGAAGAGCCGGACGGTTCCCCTGGGCGACGGGGACGAAAAAGACGCGTCGCTGTGCCTCGATGTGGTGGACCTCGCGACCGGCCGGCGCCGGTCCGGGGAAGCGTGGGGAGTCGGGGGCAACGGGAAAAACGGCGGGAAAAACGGCGGGAAAAACGGCGGCAACATTGGCGGGAGCCGGCGGCTCCTGCCGCGGTGCATGGAAATGATCACCGCCGAGGAGGTGAGCCGGCGCATAGAGACGTATTTTGACGGCGGTGTGGTGCGTTATCTCACGGCGCCGGAGCGGAGGATCGCCGGGAGGGCGGTGGTCAGGCATGAGCGTATGAGACGCATAGGGCGTATGGAACCATAAATAGCATAGTAATAATATATACCATATTGATCATGGGTGCGGAGGCCGAACGTGAAGAAAATAATCAATTATTTTTGGTCCGGGTGATACGATGGGGGAGGGAAACGCGCATGGGTCAGGTTGGAGACCAGAAGAATTGCCAATGAATCCCTACCACTATCCTCCGTTTTCGCTTACTTTGAGTGAGGGGCAGCCGCGCATCCATTTTTGTATGGGCATGGCGGACAGCTACTCGCTGCTGAGCCGCCGGGCGTTTGAGGCGGAGTTCACGGAGATTGCGGCCGATGATCCGCCGCCGATTCTCGATACACGGCCGAAGCTCGACCCCGGCCGGCCCGAGGTTCGGGTGTATCGCATTGTTTTTTATTTCAGCGAGAATCAGCACCAGCGGCTGAGCGAGGACATGTGGCTCGTTCTGCCGTGAGACGGGTGCTCATACCATCATTTGTGTCGCTGGTCCGGCCGGTTTCCGGCGGGGCTGGGGGGGGAGACCTGGACGGTGCGGAAAATACCGGGTGCGGCGCGCAAGAACGAGCCGCAAGTCGTGGTCCCGAACCGGCTGGATCAAGGAGCCGGGAGGCGACTCGTCGCGCGGCCCGATCAGGTCAAGGACAGGCGGCGAGATCGCGCCCGGGCGGCGCGCATTCGCGGAGGATCGGCTGGTCAGGCAGCCAGGCGGGGGCCACGGGAGCGGGAGGCGGAGCAGGCGAGGGCGCGAACGAAGGCGAGCGCGGAGGTGCGGGCGAGGGGACGGAGACGCGAGGCGGGGGGCTGGTATGCGCTGGCTGGGGCTGCTGGCGGAGTATCGCGGTAGCGGCGGCGAGGGCGGGCAGGTATTTGTGGGCGCAGGCGCGGACGATGGCGGGTTTGGTGCGATGATCGAAGACGATGAGGACGAGGGATTCCGGATCTACGGCGGTGAGGAGGAAATCGCGGTGGACGCCTTGGTAGTGCAGGCCGGCGAATGAATCCTCGCCGAGGCGGCGGGCGAGGTGGCGGGCCGTGAGGAAGGCGCCCGCGGCGAGGGCGCCGCTTTCACCCTGATCCAGGCGGGCGTCCTCCCCGCAGTCGGCGAGCACGATGCCGCTTTCGTGGAGCAGGGCGACGCGGCGCGCTTCGGCTTCCTGCGCGAGGGCTTCGAGGGCGGCGAGGATGGGCCGGAGCGTCTCGGAGGTCAGGATGAGGTGAGCGGTCATGGCGGCAGGCCGGGCCGATGTCACGAGGCGATGCTCGGGGCGGCGCCGGCGGCCGGGCGGTCGCGGGAGGTGGCGGCGCCGGTGGCGGCGTTGACTTTGGCCATGGTGGCCTGGAACTGGCGGAGGACTTGTTGGGAGATGGCGTTGAGACAGGAGAAGACGTTGACGCCACGGTGCGCCACGGTTTCGAAGACGGGAAAAGGGCGCTCGGGGCGGTTGAGGAGGTAGTCGAGGTGGGCTCGCGGGGCGGCGTCGGGGAGGTCGCGTTTATTGTACTGGAGGACGAGCGGCAGGCGGTCGAGGGAAGCGGTGTTGTCCTGGAGGTTGCTCATGAGCGAGCGGGCCGAGACGAGGTTTTCCTCGAGGCGGTCGGCCGCGCTGTCGGCCACAAAGACGAGCCCGTCGGCGCCGCGGAGGACGAGCTGGCGAGTGGCGTTGTAGTGGACCTGGCCGGGGACCGTGTAGAGGGCGAACCTGGCGGTGAAGCCGCCGACCTGCGTGGCCGTGACCGGCATGAAATCGAAGTAGAGCGTGCGATCCGAGGCCGTGGCGACCGAGACCAGATCACCGCGCTGCGCGGCGTCGAGGCGCGCGTGGACGTATTGGAGATTGGTGGTTTTGCCGCCGAGCGGGGTGCCGGCATAGACGATCTTGAAGGTGACTTCGCGGGTCTGGTGGTCGATGAGCGCCATAGGACGTGGCGGGAGGGGTGGTGTGGGGGAGCGGAGGTCAGGCCTCGAGCATATCGGCGACGGAACGGAGAACCAGCGTGAGTTTTTCACGGACGCCTGGGCGGAAACCAGGCTCGGCGTGAAGGACGGCGAGGCAGACGTCGTCCACGGCAAAGAAACTGACGATGCTCTTGCCGGTGCGGAGCGTGAAACTCTGCTCGCGGGCCTGCGGGTCGAGTTCGCGCACGAGGCTGGCGGTTTTCTCGAACAACGAGCCGGCCCGCTCGCGGAATTGCCGCACCTCGTCGTGGTCGTGAGGCGAGGCGGCGCTGTGCAGGCTGGCGTGTGGCGTGTGAAGGAGGCTGGCGCGAAGGCCATCCAGACCCGCCGCCAGATCGACGATTTCCTGCGTGCCGAGGGCGCGGTCTGTGGCAAAGACGGCGCGCAAGGCCAGTTGCGTGGTGTCGTCGACGTAACCGAAACCGAGATCTTCGATCGCCGGCGCGGGCGCCGCGGGTTCGGCGGAAGTCGCGGGTTCAGGATCGGCGTCGGGCGCTCCGATTGGCGGCAGCTTGGCCAAGGCGATGGCTGGCAGGGTATCGACATCGCCGAGGAACGGTTCGGCGGATTCGGAAGCCCTTGCCAACGCCGAGGGGGCGAACACGGAGGCGAACGCCGCGCGCTGAGCCTCGTTCGGCGAAGGAGCCGGCGTGGGCGCGGGAACCGGTGGCTCAGGTGAAGGCAGAACCGGCTCGGGTAAGGGCAACGCCGCTTCCGGGGTGCTTTCGGGAGAGTCGAGCGGGACGTCGGGAGTCTCTTCGGCCGCGAGGGCCAATGGCGGTGGCAACGGATCTCGTTCAGAAAGCGCAAAGCGAACGGCGCGAGGCGGCGCGAATGAGAAATGCGGAGCAAGCGGGGCAGGCGGGAGAGGCGAGGCGGGCGGCACAGGAGGGATGTCTGGTTCCGGAGGCGCGGCGGACACGGAGGTTTGAGTCCCTTCCGTCTCTTCCGTTTCTTGCGCTCCCGCAAACACCGGCGGTTGCGGCGCGGCAGCAGCCCCGGCGGGCGCTGGCGCGGGGGGCGCTGTGCCCGGCTCCCCGACTGTGGAGCGGTATACCGCTGATTCTTCGCGCAACGACTCGAGCGGCACGGGATCGTCGTCGAACGGGAGAACGGGAAGATCCAGTTCGAAGCCCGCGGGGCGTCCGGATCCGGGCGCGAACGAGAACGGGTTGACAGGAGTGGCCAGGGATTCCACCGAATCCGGGACGATCAGGAACGGTGAAGAGGCATTGAGGGGGGGCTCCTGGGGCGCATGGGACACAGGGGCAGGCGGAGGGAAAATCCGGAACGGACTGTTTTCGATGGTCAGGGGGGCGTCTTCGGTGGCGCGGACGGAGAATGGGGTTTCGAAAGTGGAGGCAACAGGGGGAGCGGGAGGCGCCGGTGGTGTGATTCCGGACAGATTGGCGAACAATTCGCGCATCGGCACCTGGAGTTCAAGCCCCGGCGGGGCGAGACCGAATGCCTCCTTGTGCTTCGCTTCCAGGCCCGCGGTCACGTCTTCGATGGCGACTTTGATGCGTCCGCTGGCGATCTGCGCGAGCAACGGACCTGTCGGCAATATCACGCGCACATGGTCGGGCACGCTTTCCGGCGGGAAGCCGAGGGTGTTGGTGTGCAGGCCTTGCAGCAAAGATTTCAAGAGCAGCGCCACGGTTTGCGGCGGCTCCTGGAAGGCATCGTTCGCTGTTTCGGAGAGCAGCGCGCCCGGGGATGGCGGTGCGGGAGGATGTCCTGTCACCATGTGCCGGGAGAAAGGCGGTTCCACGATGGCCGGGGCTTCTCCGGGCGATACGACCGAAAACGGAGATTCGAAGCGCTTGTGGACATTGCCACCCCGTCCGTGAGCGCCTTGCGGGCCACCTGGTCCCTGAGGCAGTGCGGCGGAAACCTGGAACTCGTCGAACTTCGGCCTCGGGGGAGAAAGTTTCACTTTGTCCGGCGATCCCGCGAGAACCGGCGCGGCGGCTTCGTCTGCCACAGGGGGAACACCCAGGTCCGACCACGCGGGAGCCGAAGAAGTTCCGACGGGCGTGCGCCCGACGGTCAACGCCGTCTCCGCAGTTCCAGAGTCCGCGCGTTCGACCAGGCGCCGCACTTTGTGCGGCGGCAGCGCGATCACCAGATCTTCCTCCAGGCTGGCGGGCGCCACGAACAGCGCCGGACAGGCGTGGTGCAACTGGCTCAGCAGCACCGCCGGCTGCCCCGCCGCCAGCGAGGCTCGCATCACCGCGGGCGGCAGCGGAATCACCTGCGCCGGCGGCACCGCCCCCTCCCTCACGCACCGCGTCGGCACCATCGACACCAGCTCCCCGGCCGTAAATCCGTCCTCCCCCACCGTCCGCGCCGGACCCGGCAAGCCACCGGCGGCGGCCGATGCACCGCCCGCCAGCCGCACCCCGTCTGCCGCCAGGAACGGCGATCTTTTTTCTTCCTCGTCTTCCACCTCCTGAAACAACGGCGCATCCTTCGGCCCGTGGTTCGTGAAACTCACCCGCCGCCCCACCGGCACGACCTCCGCGTCAGCACCCTCACCGCCGTCGTCGCCCGCCGGTATTGCCGACTCCGCCTTGAATCGCGGTTGACGCAGCCCCTTCCCGAAAAACTTCCCGAATGAAAATGTCGCCATGGGATCGATCAGAATGATTGTTCTGCCTGCATCGGCTCAAATAGTGGTGTGCCGTGTGCCCACACGCCACTCATTCTCTCTTGAATTTGATAATTCAGTTGCCCGTATTATCAGAATTTGTTCCCAAATATTCTCATCAGGCCTTTTTGCAAAGCGGATTTTTCGGAATTCTTAAGGAAATCGGGCCTGAACGTATTGTAAATATGGTAATAATGTAATTTACGATCTCTGGGGACAGACCCTTTATGCGCGAGTGTATTCCGGGCGGCGCAGGGGAGTTGAGAGGCAAAATCGTGACGAGTTGGACTTGAACGGAGCGGGGATGCGTGAGTCTAATGGGGGACCCCGGCGGCGAGGCTGCATGTCCGGGGGAAATGAAATTGAACAAGCATCCGATGATCTCCATTGTTTTTCGTGTGGCGGTGTTGTGCGGGGCGGCGGCGACGCTGTCCTGCAGTCTCCTGGAACCGAAGCCTGACTACAAGCCGCACGACAAGATGGCTGTGGTGCCGCAGGAGTTTTTGTATACCGGGTACAAGCCGTTCGCCGAATGGCTGGACACGCCAGTGCACATTCAGATCACGAATGTGCCGTTGCTGGATGTGTTCGAGCATCCGGCGTTGCGCGACTTGCGGGTGGTGTGGTTGAACCAGCCCGCGAGCAATCCGCCGATCACGATCCACCGGCTGGCGATCACACGGCGCCAGTTATTGTGGGCGCTGGGGCAGGATCACCAATTGACGATGCTGGCGCAGACGGTGCCCGGGAGGGAGTCGTACGTCGAGATTCGGGCGCAAGAATTGTGACCGGTGCGCAGGAGGATCAGCCGCCGGCTCCCCGGGCTGGCGAGGTGGCGTCACGCGGGTGACCGTATTTCGCGATGCCTGAGGCGCGGGCGTGAGCCGCGGGTGGTGCGTGCCGGCCTGGATGTCATACATCCGCGTGCGCCCGTCCGGCCTTGGTCGATCGTGTGGTCATGATGGGAAGAGTAGAAGTAATTACAATAATTACCATACATTTTTGCCGGTCGATGCCTTATTTTTTTCTCCCGGGAGATGAGAATCTGCCGTTCACTGAGGGGTATGAAACGCAGAACATTCTTGGGACGGGGAGGTGGATGGGGCTTATGGGGTGGATGGGGGTTATGCGCCCTGGCAGGAGGCCTGTGGGGTGCGCTGATGGCGCACGCGGCTGAGCGCCCGAACATACTGTTTATAATGACAGATGATCATGC
>CAZYHO010000044.1:0-15313 GCA_964647495.1 uncultured Akkermansia sp.
CGGCGAAGGGAGTTGGAGAGGGCGTAACTGGTGATCAGGAGGACAATTCCGGTCAAACTCAAGGCGCCGATGACCAGTTTGTTCATCGCCGGGTTGGGGCGAGAATAGTTGCGGGGAGGCACGGCTCGTGAAACGACGCGCAGAGGAGGATCGCTGGCCGAACGATGGCGGTCGAGCAGATCAGAGAACACACGAGAGGACACTTCCTCCGGCGGAACGCTGTCCCACTTCCGAACCATTTCGTCGGCAACCAGATTGGCCAGGCCTGCGGAACGATATGGATTCGTGCTCCGAGCGATCACAGTGACAGTTCCGGAGGATTCACCGTCCAAGGAAACAGTCAGATTGCGCCTCAGGAACTCGACCGCTTCAGATTCCCCCATTCGCATCTCTTCCTTGAAGGTAAACGTCTGCGCTATCGACCGCAGGAACACCTCGCTTTGCATATGTTTGATTACTTCATTGCCCGTGGGGCGTGGCGCACTTGCGCCGGCTTCGATCGCGACCAAGGCCATGGATTGGAATTCTTTCGGTCTCAGCGAGAGCAGAAACGCGGCTCCTGCACATAGCAGCCCGATCCAAAAGAAGATCCATGAGACTTTGCGTCGCGCCACGTCACTGGGAGGGGGAGGCAATGGCGGCGGGGCTTTGGAGGGCGGTCGCTCGGCTCTGCGGAGTTTTTCCTCATGGCGGGCGATGCGTTCGCCATGTGTGCGCTGAAGCGCGCGTGCCGCGCTTTCCACGGCTTCGGGCAAGGGAACGCCTTCCGCCTGCAGTTCTCCGATCAGGATGCGGAATTTGCGTTCTTCTTTCTCAGCGTCGAGTTCCGGCGGCAACGTGGCGCGCCAGTCAGGGAGGTAGGGATCGAGGGGATCGGCCATGCGGAGGCGGATGATGATGGTGTGCGGCGAGCCTGATTCGTGTTGAGGATTTTGTCACGCCGGATTTGGCACGCCATGGCCTCGCCCCGATCATGAGCAAGCTCAGGGAGGCGAAGGCTTTCCTTGAAGCGCCGCATTCCAGGGCTCTGCAAGAGTCCAGGGGCCTTCGGGGTTTGGCAGTGGGCTGGCAGTAGGTTGGAGTCTCGCCTTCAGGCGGCAAGGCGGAGCTTGGCGCCGAATGACGTGTGCGCACCCCCAGGGCCAACGGCCCGGCACTATACCAGCCTGGGGCATCGCCCCAGGAATGGCCGCCACACCCCAGGAAAGGGCTGAAAGCCCGCCCTATCAATCGGTCATCGAAAGGGAAAGGGGGCATCGGTGATCGCGTGGATCACGAGGATTACCGTGGCAGGCGCACGATCGAAGATGGACCGGGCTTTCAGCCCTCATGGTTAAAAGGGATCCAAATCCTGGGGCGATGCCCCAGGCTGAGATAGAGCCGGGCCGTTGGCCCTGGGGGATTGGGGACAGACCCCTTGTGCGAGCCGAACACCTCTGATCCGTGCCCCGTGTACCGCTGCACCGTGCACCGATCACAGGGCACGCAAGCGGTGCCCATGTCTGAGGCCAGGGGGGACTGCCGATTTTCGGAAGACGTCCGAGACGGAAAGCGCGAATGCCTGGCGCGAACAAATCGTTCGCCTCCTGCCCGGGAGCCTCGGGAGAATCGGGAACCGGGCCATCTCCTGCCCGCGGCAACCGCTGACGCGCCCGGAGGATCGCGTCCCACCCTGGAGCTTCGCTTTGATGTCCGAGCGCTTTTCAAGAACGCCGGAAGCTGGCATTGGGGCTGGGGGCGGAGTTGCGTCAGGCGATGAGTTTTGTGATGAGGTGGCCGTGGACGTCGGTGAGGCGGCGGTCGATGCCGTTGCTGCGGAACGTGAGGCGGGTGTGGTCGATGCCGAGGAGGTGGAGGATGGTGGCGTGGATATCGTAGACTTCGGTCGGGTGGGAGCGGTCGAGCGGTTTGTATCCCCAGGGGTCGCTTTCACCGGCGACGATTCCGCCGCGGATGCCGCCGCCGCAGAGCCAGTTGGTGAAGCAATAGGGGTTGTGGTCGCGACCCTGGCCGCCCTGGCTGGACGGCATGCGGCCGAACTCGGTGGTCCAGAGGATGATGGTTTCGTCGAGCAGGCCGCGTTGTTTGAGGTCGAGGATGAGGGCGGAGGCGCCTTTGGCGAAGCCGCGGGCGAGCGGGCCGTGGTCGCGGTCGACGTCTTCGTGGCTGTCCCAGTTGCGGCGTGGGAAGCCGTTGTCATTGCCGCTCCAGATCTGGACGAAGCGCACGCCGCGTTCGAGGAGGCGGCGCGCGGCGAGGCATTTGCGGCCGAAGGCGTCCATTTCCTCCGGGGCGTTGATTTCCTTCGGCCATTCGCGCACGTCGTTGCGGATGCCGTACATGTCGAGGATGCGCTGAGGCTCGCGCGAGATGTCGAGGGCATCCGGTGCGGCGAGCTGCATGCGGGCGGCGAGTTCGTAGCTGCGGATGCGCGCGTCGAGTCGGTTGTCATCCGGGCGTGAGGCGGCGTGAGTGGCGTTGAGGCCGGCGAGCACGGCGAGGGCGGCGGTTTCGCTGTCGGGCGTGATAAACCCGGCGCGTTTGTCGGGAAAGAGGTCGGCGATGGGAGTTTCGTTGCCCGGGAAGATGACGGTGCCCTGGTGCTGGGCAGGGAGGAAAGCGGCGTCCCAATTCTTGGTGCCGTTGGAGGCGAGCCCGCGGTGGTCCGGCAGGACGACGAAGGCCGGCAGGTTTTCGTTGAGTGATCCGAGCCCGTAGCTGACCCACGATCCCATGGACGGGAAGGCGGGCCGGTTGAAGCCGGTCGACTGGAGGAGCGTGCCTTGCGAGTGGATGCCGGTTTTGCCGACGACATTGTGGACCCATGCGATGTCATCGACGACCGGGGCGAGGTCGGCGACCACATCGCTGATCGCCTTGCCGGACTGGCCGTATTGCTTGAATTCCCAGACCGGCTTCATCCACGGGCCGAGGCCGT
Source organism: uncultured Akkermansia sp. (assembly GCA_964647495.1). GTDB lineage: Bacteria > Verrucomicrobiota > Verrucomicrobiia > Verrucomicrobiales > V1-33 > CAJBME01. Next base: position 2,939 of record CAZYHO010000044.1, read on the forward strand.
CCTGGAAGGCCTCGACGTGTTCGCCGAAGTCGCTCGGCTGGCCGTGGCGTTTGATGAGTTCCGGTTTGAAATCGAAGAGGTCGATGTGGCTGGCGGCGCCCGCCATGAAGAGCTGGACGACGCGCTTGGCGCGTGGCGGGTGGTGGACGACCTGGGTGCCCGGCCCGTGGCCGGCGGCGAGGGCATGGTCATTGCCGAGGAGCGAGGCGAGGGCGATGCCGCCGAGCCCGCCGCCCGACCGCCAGAGGAAGTCGCGCCGGCTGAGCGGACCGGTGGCGGGGCGTTGGCGGTGAAACGGTGATGAGGCCATGATATTCAGTCGACGAAGTTGAACTCGTTGAGGTTGATGAGGACGCGGCACGCGTTGGGCAGGCCGTGGGCATTGGCGTACGCGACCAGGCTGTCGCGTTCGGCGGCGGCCGGGTCGCGCTGCAAGGCGAGGCGGAATGCCAGCGTGATCTGGTCGGCGGGATCCGGTCCGGCCTGGGCGGCGCGCTCGGCGAAGTGGCGGGCCATGGCGACCATGATCTGGTTGTTGAGCTGGGCGAGTGCCTGGAGCGGCGTGATTGTCTGATTGCGTTTCTCGACCATCATCGAGGGATCGGCGCAATCGAGCGCGGCCATCCACGGTTGCTGCTGGCTGCGGACGAGGAAGCGGTAGACCGAGCGCCGATGCAGCGCGGGATTTTCCGGATCGGCGAGGTGGTACTGGTAGTGGGGCGAGTGTTCCGGGCGTTCGATGACGAAGTCCTGGAAGCTGGGGCCGCCCATGGTGAGGTCGAGTTTGCCGGCGACGGCGAGCACGCTGTCGCGCACGGCTTCGGCCTCGAGTTTGCGGCGGTTCTGGCGCCAGAGCAGGGTGTTGCCCGAGTCGAGGCCGGCGGCGGCCTCGTTGGCGACCGTCGACTCCTGGCGGTATGTGGCGCTGGTGACGATGAGGCGGTGGAGATCTTTGAGCGAGCCGTGGTAGTCATCGCGGAAGGTGACGGCGAGCCAGTCCAGAAGCTCCGGGTGAGTGGGCAGGCCGCCCATGCGGCCGAAGTCGTTCGGGGTATCGACGATGCCGCGGCCGAAGTGATAGTGCCAGACGCGGTTGACGATGGTGCGCCATGTGAGCGGGTGGTTCTGGTCGGTGATCCAGCGGGCGAGGGCGGCGCGGCGTTCGCCCTCCGGCGCGTCGGCAGGCAGGTCGAAGCGGGCGGGGAGGTTCGGGATGCCGGCGATGGCGCCCGGGGTGGCGGCGCGGCCCGGCCGGCGGACGTCGCCGCGGGCGAGCACGGTGACCGGGCGAGGCCGGCCGCCCGAGGCGCCTGTGCCGGCGAACGAGCCGCTGCCGCGGTGGATGGCGCCGGCGTAGACGAGGGCGGGTTCGGGCAGTGAGGCGAGTTCGGTGTCCACCTTGGCCAGCGCGGCTTCGAGGTCATCCAGGGCGCGCGCGGCTTCCTCGCCGATGAACGCATGGAGGACGAGGCGGCGGGCTTCCTGGAGGCGGGCACGGGCCTGAGGGATGTCCTGAACCGCGGTGGCTGCGGGTTTGGGGAAATGGCGGTCGACGAGGTGGGCGCGGGACCAGGCGCCGCGTGACTCGATGCTGTCGAGCGACGTGACCGGTTTGCCGCGAGCGATGTTTTTGCCGGCGGGGTCGATGACTTCGAGTTCGGCGAGCGCGAACATGAAATTGTCCTTGCGCGAGGCGAGGGTGGTGGCGGTGACGCGGAGGTGGCGGGCGCGCAGGGCGACGTCCCAGGCGACCGGTGTGATGCCCGGGTTGGCGAAATCTTCCGTGGTGTGGTCGGCGATCGTCTGGACGCCTTCGGCAAACTTAGGATCGTCCGCGGCCTCGACCTTGAACCGGACCGGGAAGCCGAAGCCGGCGCCGATATCGTTGAAATCGTCATGGCACGGGCGGAGGACGACGCGGCGCAGGCTGGCCCGGGCGCCGAGGTCGACCTGGACCCATTTTGTCACGGTGTCCGACGGTTCGAGCTGCGAATGCCATCCTTGGGTGGGAGGCGGAGCGGCCGGCTGGTCGAGATCGGCGATCGCTTTTTCGATCGACGTCAGAGAGTCGCCGGCTGATTCGCGGGCCTCGGCTGTGGCGGAATGGAGGCGGGTTTTGAGGTCGCTTTGGCTGGCGAGCAGGTCGGCGCGGCGCGAGGCGACGGCGGGATCGTTGTCGTACGGGCGGTCGGTGCGGTCGAGCGCGGCGAAGACCGATTGCAGGCTGTAATAATCCTCGGCCGAGATGGGATCGTATTTGTGGTCGTGGCACTGGGCGCAATGGACCGTCATGGCGTTGAACGTGCCGATGGTATTCGAGATCATGTCGTCGCGGTCGAGGTGGCGCGCGATTTTGCCGTCGATTTTGGATTCCGGTACTTCGGCGTGCCCGATGAGGTCCCATGGGCCTGCGGCGATGAAGCCGAGGGCGGTGATGCCGGCGGCTGTGCCCGGGAAGAGGACATCGCCGGCGATCTGCTCCTGCACGAAGCGGGCGTAGGGTTTGTCTTCGTTGAAGGACCGGATGACATAGTCCCTGTACGGCCAGGCGTTCGGCCGCGGCTGGTCCTTGTCAAAGCCGTGGGTTTCGCCGTAATGGACGACATCCAGCCAGTGGCGGGCCCAGCGTTCGCCGTAGTGCGGCGAGGCGAGGAGTGAATCGACGAGCGTGCGGTACAGCGACTCGCGGTCGGGCGTGGTTTCCCACTGCCGGACGAAAGCATCGACGGCTTCCGGCGAGGGCGGCAGGCCGGTGAGGTCGAAATACAGGCGGCGGATGAGCGTGCGCGCACCGGCCTCGGGGGCCTGGGTGAGCCCGTGTTCGGCGAGCGCGGCGGCGATCCAGGCGTCGATCGGATTGCGGCCGCCGGGAGGCAGTGGCGGGACATCCGGTTTGACGGGCGGCTTGAGCGACCACCAATCCGCCTTGTCGGCCAGGTCGATGCTGGCCGAGTCCGGCCAGGCGGCGCCGTCATCGATCCAGCGGCGGAGCAGGCCGATCTGGTGAGGCGTGAGCGGATCGCCTTTCGGCGGCATTTTGATGTCCGGGTCGATGCCGGAGACGAACCGGATGAGCGGGCTCTCGGCGCTGCGGCCCGGGACGATATTCGGGGCGTGGGCCGAGCCGCCGATGAGGGCGATCGATCTGGCGTCGAGGCGGTAATCGCCGCGTTGTTTTTCCTCGCCGTGACACTGGACGCAGGCGGCCTGGAAGATCGGCTGGATGTCGGCCACGAAGTCGGCGGCATGCGTCGCGGGAGGCGGCAACTCAGCGGCCATAGCGGCGGCGAGCGTGGCGGCCAGCGCGACGGATGCGGAAGTGGTGAGAATGGCGAAGATTCCGGCCATTGCCTTCATGGTATCATGCCTGACTGCCGCCTCAATCACACCTTCATGCTAAAGCGCGGGAGTGGCGCGTGGACCTTGGCTGCCGAGACTGTGTGCTCAGGCACTGCTCCGACATGACACGATTTCCGATCATAGGCGTCATCGCGACGGCCGGCTTTTGGGCGGCCGGCGGGCAGGCTGACGCCGAATCGATCATGGAGCGATGGCGGCGCGGCGTGGAGCCCGAATTGCGGGCGGCCGGGAGCCGGCTGGAGGTATTGCGCATGGAGCAGGCGCGTTTGCCCGAGGCGATGAGCCGTCCGGACATCTCGCAACTCGGCTACCGCAGCTTGTCGGAGGCGGTTCCGGTGACGGAGAAGTGGGTGCAGGTGGATTTGGGAAGCGTGGTGCCGGTGGACGACATCGTGTTGATTCCGGCGGTCGTGCTGGCGGGCGAGGGTGTCTCGCTGGCGGTGGGATTTCCGAAGCGGTACCGCGTGTCGCTGTCGACAGACGCCGGGTTTCGCGTGGCGGAGACGGTGGCGGATTTTACGGAAGTGGAGGCGCCCGATCCCGGCCCGATGCCGGTGGTGGTGGGGCGGGGCGGGCGTGAGGCGCGGTATGTGCGTGTGACGGCGCACGAGTTGCGCGGCGAGCCGGACAATCATTTTTTCGCGCTGGGGGAGCTGGTGGTGACCTCGGGGAACCGGAACGTGGCGCAGGGAGCGGCGGTGAGCGCGCTGGACGTCCTGGTTTCGCCGAGGTGGAGCACGCGGGCATTGACCGACGGAATCTCGGCGGTGGGGCGGCCGGTCGAACCGCGGCTGCAACCGACCAACGGCTACCACGGGGCGGTCGAGCTGTCTGCGAACGCGGTGCAATGGGTGCAGGTCGATCTGGGGCAGGTGGCGCCGCTGGACGAGGTCCGGCTGATTCCGGCGCGGCCGATCGACTTTCCGGACACGATCGGATTTGGATTTCCGTTGCGGTTCCGGGTGGAGGCCGGGGAGGACGCGCGGATGACGCGATCGACGGTGATAGGCGACCACACGGCGGCGGATTTTCCGAATCCGGGGGACCGGAGCGTGGTGCTGGCGGCGGGCGGGGCGCGTGGGCGGTACGTGCGCGTGACGGCGGAGAAACTGTGGCAGCGGCGCTGGGGTGGCAGCGACTTTGTGTTTGCGCTGGCGGAAATGGAGGTGATGTCGAAGGGCGTGAATGTGGCGGCCGAGCGGCCGGTAAGCGAGTCCTCGCCCTTGCTGGAAAAGCCGTCGGTCTGGGCGCCGGAGTATCTGGTGGATGGCATCGCGCCGCGCGAGGGGGTGGGGACATACGCGGAGTGGCTCTCCGCTTTGGCGCAGCGGCACGCCGTGGACAACGAAGTGACGGCGCTGAACGGCCGGGTGGAGGCGCTGCGCGAAAGGGCGGACCGGAAGCTGGTGAGGATCGCGGGCAGCGCGGCGGCGGCCATGGTGCTGCTGGCGGCGCTGGGATTTTGGGGAGCGCGGTGGCGGCAGGCGCGGCAAATGCGGCGGCTGCGCACGCGGATCGCGCGCGATTTGCACGACGACATCGGGAGCCATCTCGGGAGCATCGCGCTGATGGCACAGTTGGGATCGGATGCGGGCGCCGAGCCGACGGCGATGCGCGACGAGCTTGACGAGATCAGGCGCGTGGCGGCGCAGACGGCGGATTCGATGCACGATATCGTGTGGCTCATCAGTCCGGGAACGCGCACGGCGGGGGATCTGGCGGCGCGGCTGCGCGAGGCGGCGGGGCGGCTGCTGGGCGGCATCGAGTGGACGATGGAGGTGGAAGGGCTGGGCGAGCGGGACGTGCCGTCGATCGACGTGCAGCGCGACATTTTTTTGATTTTCAAGGAGACGCTGCACAACATCCGGAGGCATGCCGGCGCGCGCCGCGTGGAGGTTTCGCTGAAGCGATCCGGGGGCCAGTTGCGGCTGCGGATCTCTGATGACGGCGCCGGGTTTGATCCCGCGCAGGCGGAGCGGGGGCAGGGGCTGGCGAACATGGAGCGCCGGGCGGCGGAGTGCCGCGGGCGGTTCGAAGTGGAGTCCGCGCCGGGGTGTGGCACAGTGGTGTCGCTTGCCATTCCACTGAGATGACGCCGTCCGCCACCACACATCCTTTGTGGCTCATCGAGGACAATACGACGTTCCGATCGAGTCTGGCGCGCGGGCTGGAACGCACGGGGCGGTTCGTGTGTACCGGGAGTTTTGGATCCGCGGAGGCGGCGCTCGGGGCGCCGGCGGCGGGCGAGGGTGAGTCGCCGCGGGTGGTGTTGATCGACGTCGGGTTGCCGGGGATGGACGGGATCGAGGCGTTGCAGCGGCTGCGGGCGCGGTTTCCGGTGGCGGCGCTGATGATTCTGACGGTGTTCGAGGATGAGGAAAAGATCATGCGGGCGATCTGCGGCGGCGCGCAGGGGTATTTGCTGAAGACATCCCCGGTGTCGGAGATCGCGACGGCGATCGACGAAGTGGTGGCGGGTGGCTCGCCGATGAACAGCCGGATCGCGCGGCGAGTGCTGGAGCTGTTTTCGCGACTGGTGCCGCGGCAGGGGAACTACGGATTGACGGCGCGGGAAAAGGAGATCCTGCATCTGATGGTCGAAGGGCACATCAAAAAGGAGATCGCGGCGCGGATCGGGCTGAGCGTGCACACGGTGAACACGCACATGCGGAATATTTATGACAAGTTGCAGGTCAACACGGTGAATGGCGCCGTGGCCAAGGCGTTGCGCGAGCGGCTCATCTAGCGCGCCTCGCGTGATCATGTGATGGGCGGGATGTGGCGGATTTGATTGGATGAGCGGTTGCCCGCCGAAAGCGGGACACTTGTGTGCTATCAATTCCCCAGTAATTCCTATCCCCCTGTCTGTCATGCATTCTCGATTCACTGCCGATTCGATTCGGTCTTGTCGTCCTCATGTTGCCGCGGCCGCCGTTGCTGTCGCCGCCGGCTTGTTGTGTCCCGATGTGTCCGCCCAGGTCGTGCCGCCTTTGGATGGCCAGGTGTTGTGGCTGAAAGCGGATGCCGGGGTGACGCTGGAGGACACGCGTGTCGTCGGCTGGGCCGATCAAAGCGCGCAAGGGAATGATGCCGGGCCGTTGAGCGAAGGGTACTTTCCGGGCGGGGAGGAGGCGCCCGAACTGGTGGCGGACGCCGTGAACGGGCGTCCGGTCGTGCGGTTCGACGGCGTGGACGATGTGCTGGAGATTCCGAATGCACCTTCGCTGCAGCCGATGGAGGGAAGCTGGACGGTGATCGTGGCGGCCCGGCGTGTCGGCAGGGGGCTGGGTGATTTCCCGCAGGTGATCGGGTCGCGCCCGTGGCAGACCGGCCTGGACAAAGGGTGGGCGGTTTCCCTGAACGCCACCGGCCTGCTCACGAGCCATCTGGCGGACGGGGCGACCGGGCATGACGTTCCGGCGGTCCTGAGCACGACGGCATTGGGCGACGAGTTCGAGATCTGGCAGATCGACGAAGACAGGGCGGGCGGGCGCACGGTGTTTTACAAGCGGGCGGATCTCGACCGCGATCTGGCGACGACGATGCCTGTTGACGTGGTGGATCAGTTCGAGCCTGTGCATCTGGGCCGCGAGATGGGGGGCGCCAACAACCGCCGGGCTCATCTGGATCTGGCGGAGGTGCTCGTCTACAACCGCCTGCTCAGCGAGGCCGAGCGGGTCGCGGTCACGGGGTATCTCGCGGGTCGGTATGGCTTGAGTTATTCGCTCAACGTGCCGCCGACGGTGGCGCTGACCAGCCCGGCGGCAGGCGCGGGAGTGGTGGCGGGCGCGACGCTGCTGGTCGAGGCGACCGCTTCCGACCCCGATGGCGCCGTGGAGCGCGTGGAGTTTTATGATGGCGAGGAGCTGCTCACGGCGGCGAATCATCCGCCGTATCGCGCGACACTGCGCGCCCTGACGCCCGGCTCGCTTTCGCTGAAGGCAGTGGCGATCGACGACCGGAACGGCCGCAGCGAATCGGCGAGCGTGGCGGTGACGGTGACGGGAGAAGCGCCGGCCGCGCCTCCCGACGGGGGACTGGAGCTGTGGCTGCGCGCGGACCGGGGGGTGGAGCCGGGAGACCTTACCTTGGTCTGGAGGGACCAGAGCGGCCGCGACAATCACGCGGGTCAATCCGAGATCGAGGCCTGGCCTGAATGGATCGCCGATGCGGGAAATGGGCGGCCCGCGTTCCGCTTCGACGGGCAGGACGACTTTCTGGAGATCGCGAATGCGCCGAGCCTGCAACCCGGAGAAGACAGTTGGACCGTGTTTTTCACGGCGCAGCGGAGGCCGGGCTCGCAGGGTGATTTCCCGCAGGTGATCGGGTCGCGCCCGTGGCAGACCGGCCTGGATTTGGGCTGGGCGGTTTCGCTGAGCGGAGCCGGTCTGGTGACGAGCCATTTGGCGGATGGCGGGAGCGGTCACGATGTGCCGCAGACGACATCGGTGGGAGCGCTGTCAATGGACCGGCAGCAGGTGTGGCAGGTCGAGGAAAACCGGGAGACCGGCGTGGTGTCGTTTTTCCGTGGCGGCAATCTCGATCGCGCGCTGGCGGTGGCGATGCCCGGCGGGTCGATCGAGCAGGGCGAGTCCGTGTACATCGGGCGTGAGATCGGCGGGACCAACAGCCGGCGCGCGAGCATGGATCTGGCGGAGATTCTTGTGTACCGCGGCGTGCTGAGCGCGGAGGCGCGGAGGACGGCCACTGGCTATTTGAGCGGGCGCGCGGGGCTGGCTTCGGTGGTGGTGGACAACGCCGCGCCGACCGTCACCCTGACGGCGCCTGCGGATGGCGCGACGATCCCGGTGCCGGCCACGCTCACGCTGACCGCGACGGCCGATGATGTGGACGGGACGGTGGCTTCCGTGCGGTTTTTCCGCGGGGGGATTGAGGTGGGGGTGCGCGAGGAGGCGCCGTATTCGATTTCGCTGGAGGTGGCGACACTTGGGGCGGCTGTTTTCACGGCCGTGGCGACGGACAATCTGGGCGCCGTGACGACATCGGCGCCGGTGAGCGTGACGTTCACCGGTGCGCCGCGCGGAGTGGCGGTCGGCAGCTCGAAGCTGATCGGCACATTGCAGTACAGCGACAGTTTCACGATCGGCGAGGCCGCGGAGTCGCCGGAGCGGCAGGAGTACGTGGCCCAGACGCATCCGCTGCCGGCCGGGGTGGATCTCGTCGAGAACACGCATGGCAATGGCGAGCAGTGGTGGGGTTCGGGGCCGTTCTCGATCGCGACGGACGCCTCGAATTTCCCGACCGCTGCCGCGCCATTTCCCGGGAGCAGCGGCGCGGGATCCGACACCGGATTCACGCAGCGTGGCGGCGGCGGTGACTGGAGCCTGCCGTACGGGCTGGGCGCCGATTTCGTGATTCAGTTCGACTACGTCCAGCAACCGGACCGTGTGGACGTGACGATCGGATCCGGGGATGAGGGCATTGGCGGCGCCGGCAACCTGTCGATCTTTTTCCGAAGGACAGGCCATCCGACGCTGCCGGAAATCGGGATTTACAATCCGCAGGTCGGGGAGATCGACACCGGGCTGACGTCCGGCATTGCGGCGGCCAACGAGTGGAACAATTACGCCATCCGCGTCAACATGGCCGCGCAGACCATCGAGGTTTTCACGAAGGAGGAATCGCGCGGGGTGATCGACCTGGCGACGCTGCGTGACGGTGCGTACGCGCCGTATCTCGACAATGCGTTCGTGGGCATCGGGGGAGCGGGCAACGACCGGCAGTGGAGCGACAATTTCCAGGTCGGGCTTCCGGGATCGGCGCCGCCGGCCGCGCCGTTCTTCGTGACGAACTTCGTTCGGGCCTCGGACGGATCGTCCGCGACGCTGACGTGGGCGTCGCAGCCCGGGCGCACGTATGCGGTGGATGTCTCGACGGCGTTGACGCCGGGCGGGCAGCCGGGCGGGTGGCAGACGCTCGCCGGGGTCGTGGCCTCGCAGGGCGCCGAAACCCGGTTTGTCGACACGGCGGCGGGATCGCGCGCAGATGCCTACTACCGGGTGCGCGACGTGACGCCGTGAGCGAGGCGCCGGAACGAAGCGTGAACGGAAATCACATCATCATGCGATGGTGATCGAGGGCCGCATTTCACAAGCTGAGTCACCGTATTCCTTATCCCTCAAATCATGAAATCTCGTTGCATCCCTCATCTCTGTGCCGCCGCGTTTGTCATGGCGGCGACCACAAACCACGCCTCAGCCGCCGCGGTGGCGGTTGGCGAATCGTCGTTGATCGGCCAGCTCCAGTACAGCGACACGTTCACCATCGGAGCCGGAGGGGCTACTGCCGAGCGGCAGGGGTATGCGGCCCAGACGTTTCCGCTGCCGGCGGGAGTGGACGCGGTGGAGAACAACTATGGCAATCCGGCGCGGGTCTGGGGGGCCGGGCCGTTTTCGATCGCGACCGATGCGGCCAATTTTCCGACGGCATCCGCCCCGTTTCCTGGAACGAGCGGCGCGGGTTCGGACACCGGGTTCACCCAGCGCGGGGGCAATGGGGATTGGAGCATCGAGTACGGGCTGAGCAGTGTGTTTTTGATTCAGTTCGACTATATTCAGCAGCCGGACCGTGTAGATGTGAGCATCGGTACGAGCGGCGGGAATATCGGCGGTGCGGGCAATCTCTCGATTTTCATCCGCACGACGAGCCATCCGAATTTTCCGGAGGTGGGGATTTACAACGGCACAGTCGGGGAGTTCAACACCGGGCTGACGTCCGGTATTGCGGCGGCCAACGAGTGGAACAACTACGCGATCCGCGTGGACATTCCCGGGCAGAAGATCGAGGTGTACACGAATGAAGTGTCGCGCGGCATCATCGATATCGCCACGCTCAACGGCGGGGCCTACGTGCCGTTCCTCGACAACAGTTTTGTTGGCATCGGCGGCGCCGGCAACGACCGCCAGTGGAGCGACAACTTCCAGGTCGGTCTGCCCGTTCCCGAGCCTGGCGTCGCCGGGTTTCTCGCGCTGAGCGGCCTGGCATGGTTGCGGCGGCGGCGCGGGTGAGGGTTTTGCGCGAGGCAAGCGCGCGAAGAGTTGCGTCTCGGGTAGGGCGGCGCGTCCCGCCCGCCGTATCCGGCGTCTCGGCGGATACATCGCGCGTCTCGCGCCATGTACGCGCACACGTTTGCTGCTACGAGGAGCGAGACGCTCGGTGGACGGGGCGAGACGCCCCGTCCGGCGGGCAGGATGCGCCGTCCCGCCCGAGAACCGCCAGATCGCGTGGAAAGTCCCTTTGAATCCCTAAGGATCAATGGGGAGCGCTCACTGATTGGCGAGCGCTTGCAGCACGCCTTCCAGCGATTGGGCCAGGGCGAGGGGTGACGCCTCGTCGCTGGCGGCGGCCGGGGTGAGCCAGAGGAGAACGTAGGGGGCGGGCGGGTTGCGCCAGCCCGCGAGCGAGGCGGCCGGAGCGGGGGCATCGCTGGCGTCGATGAATTCGAGCGCGAGGCCGGATGGTCTGCGTGGAGCGAAGGCTTCGCGGACTTCGGCGGTCCACGGTTGTGCGTCGCGCGGGGCCAAGGCGACCGCATGGGCTCGGGGAACGGGAGCCGGGGCCGCCGGGCGCGCGACGCGGAGGTCGATGATGCCGCGCAGAGTCAGCGAGCGCAGTTTGACGTCGTGAACGACGGCATCGAGCGGGCTTCGGCCGATGTGGTCGGCCGATTCGCTGGCGAGGAATGCGATGATGAGCGTGCGTCGTTGCGGCGCGCCTGTGAATGCGCCGGCAAGCGACATGACGGTGGCGGTGGCGGTGTCGTCGTCCATTTCCTGAACTCCTTGAGCGTCGGACTGGTATCCGGTGGCCACGACGATCGCTTCGTTCTTCAGCCTGGAGCCGGGGATTTCGATCAGAAGCGATCGTTCGGGGAGGCCGGCGGCCGTCTGAGGATCTGGCTGCTCTGAATTGTCCGGAGCGTTCGAATTGTCCGGTTCGAGGGAACGCACGGTGAAGCCGAGGTTGCTCGGGCCGAGGGTCGAAGCGATCCAGCTTGCCCTGGCGCTGCGGCGGCTGGAGGCGGGCAGTGCCTGGGCGGAGAGTTCGGTGGTGAGGATGCGGCGGTACTCGCGAAGGTCCTGTTCGTTCGGGCTGTGGCGCAGGAACCGGCGCACGTCTTCGCGCTGGGCGCGGCGCGGCAGCGGGATATCGAGCGGATTGTAGTAAAGGTAGAGCGCGGCGACGACCGAGACGGCCAGCCCGATCGGCAGCCCGACAAGAAAGATGGGAATGAGCGTGCGCTGCGTCATGAAACCGCCGTGGCAACCGTTACAACCGTCACGGGAAAAGAACGCGGCAACACGATCGGCAATGAAGACCGAGGCCGGAAACCTCCGCCACCGCGGCAGCCGCGCCCGCAACGTAACCGGGAATCGGCGCGCCGCCGGATTATTTCAGCGCCTCCAGCGCGGTGATCACATCGTCGGCCTGCTTGTCGGTCGATGCCTTCAGGTCGCGCCAGACGATTTTCCCGTCCTTGATCAGGAATGCCTGGCGGCTGGCCATGCCGAGTTGGTTGCTGGGCACCCCGAAGGCCTTGCTCACCTCTTTTTTCTCATCCGCCAGCAGGTCAAAGGGAAGCATGTACTTCTTATGGAATTCCTTCTGCGCCGCCACGTCGTCGTGGCTCACACCGAATACCGTCACGCCGAGGTCGGTCAGCCTGGCGTACGCGTCCCGCAGGCTGCACGCCTGCTTCGTGCAGCCGGGCGTGTCCGCTTTCGGATAAAAATACACCACCACCGGCCCTTTCTTGTAGGCTTCCGCCAAGTCCACCGACTTGCCTTCCTGATTCACCGCCTTCACCCCAGGCGCCATCGCCCCGAGTTCAACCGGGTTCGCATTCGTCGTCGAAAGCAAGAACGCCACGACCACACCGGCCGCCAGCACAAAAGAAAGCAATATTTTCATGGTACGTATAATTAGAATAAATTAAATGATTGCGATTGTTCAAGCAGTAATTGCACCCTTCGCACATGATTTTCGGAAAAACAG
>CAZYHO010000044.1:15413-17395 GCA_964647495.1 uncultured Akkermansia sp.
ATTTGAGATTTGAGATCATGAAGGGGGCTCGGGGAGTGGGCCGTGTTTTTGTTCGAAGGCGGCGCGGAGGTTGTGATCTTTGGGGAGCTTGGCGAGGTGGCGGCGTTCGAAAAAGCAGCACATCGCGCGCACCTCGCCCGCGCTTCCGCGTGCGATGTAAAGGAATGTGAGCAGTCCGGCGGTGGTGCCGCGCTCGAAACCCTCCGCGATGTTGTTTGAGACGGACAAGGAGGCGCGGTCAAGTTGATCCCGCTTTCCGCGGCTGACCCGCGAGCCCGCCTGGTCGAGAAAGTCTTCACATTTCCGCGAAGGTGAGGTCGCGGAGGGCGGCTTGGGCTGTGGCGACGGGCAGCGAGTGGCGGGCGCGCTCGATGAAATAACTGACTTCCGGGTAGCCGGCGCGTTCGACCAGGTCGAGCGCGGATTCGAAGTCGGCGGCGACGCGCCGGGGGACATGGGCGTCGGATCCGATGACGACCGGAATGCCGCGGGCTCGCATGAGGCGGAGCATCGGCAGGCTGGGGTTCATTTCGGAGTAGCGTTTGTGCAGGCCGGAGGTGTTGAGTTCCATGGCCACGCCGGTTTTGGCGACGCGGTCGAGCGCGGATTCCACGGCGTCCTGCACTTCGCGCAGCGACCAGTCTTCCGTGCGGAAGTTCTTGACCAAATCGGGGTGGGCGATGGTGTCGAAGAGGCCGGTTTCGGCGCTTTCGGCGAGGTGCTGGAAATACGTGCGCTGGAAGGCGCGGACGTCACCGGTGAAGAAGCGTTCGAGGTAGGCGCGCCCGAAGAAGTGGACCGATCCGAGGACGTGATGGAGCGGGGCGCGGCGGTGGAGGTTTTCCAGCCACGATTCCATGCCGGGAAACCAGTCGCTTTCGATGCCCAGGCGGATGTCGAGCCGGCCGGCAAAACGATCGGCGGCGCCCTCGACGAGGGCGACGTAGTCGTCCCACTGGGTGTCATCCATGCGGACTTCCGGCCACCAGCCATCGGGCATGGGGCTGTGGCAGGTGAACGTGATACCGCTCAATCCGCGCTGGCAGGCGATCTCGGCGTAATCGTCGGGGGCACCGCGTGCGTGTTTGCACAGCGGCGTGTGCATGTGACCATCGATCATCCCGAGATATGGGGTGACACCGGCCGATGGTCAATGACGGATGGGCGGATGGGCGTCTGGCCGGGCGCCCTCACTCGAAAGCGCCGCCCTGCGTGTCGTAGTCGTCCATCTCGATGGCGCGGACGCGTTTGCGGTCGCGCACAACCTCGACGGCCTGGCGGAGGGCCTCGGTGAGTCCCCGGGAGTTCTTGAGCCAGCCGTAGGTGACCTCGGGCGCGGTGCGGTCGGACGAGACGACGGTCACGCTGCCGAATCCGAGCAGCCGCTGCAGGAACGGTTCCGCGTGGGTCCAGTCCTTGACGCGGTAAAGCTCGATTTCCTCCATCTTCTTGTTGAAGACCCCGGTGCGGATCTTGATCCGCTGGCTTGTCAGCGCGATGCGTGTGTTGCGGAGGACGATGTGCTGCCAGATCGCGACCGGAATCCCGATGATGGATACCCACCACCAGAAATTCTGCCACGAGGACGGGGTTCCCTCCCACAACACGGTTTCGGGTGGAGAATGCGGTACGGGCGGATCGTTCGACATGACGCGAATGCTGCACGCATCTCCCGCCGTCGGCGAATCGAAAATCACGGCCCGTTTGGAAAGCCCGGTCCCCCGCCTCACAGTCTTGGGGGGAGCAGGGGGGGAGAATCTGTTCCATTGAAATTATTGCAATTATGCTAATTATCGACCGCCGCACCGCTGGTCATGCGAACAGTCAAAACCCGCATTCCCGCTCGGCAAAGAGGTTCCGTTCCCGTCAGCTTCACCCACATCGCCGACTTTCCCCATCGCCGAACGGATTTTCTCCGGCGTGTCCTCAATACGGTTCAATTAACCGCGAATGAACGCCAATGAACGCGAATGATGAGAATC
>CAZYHO010000045.1:0-17271 GCA_964647495.1 uncultured Akkermansia sp.
TGTATCTGCGCAAAACATTCACCGTGTCGGCGGCGGATTTCGCCAACGAGGGGCAGTTGCAATTGAGGATGACCTTCGATGACGGGTTTGTCGCCTGGTTGAACGGGAAGGAAGCGGGGCGCGCGAACACCGGACCGGCGGGGCATTATCTGTATCACGACCAGCCGGCGTACAATTTCGCCCTCGCGGTGTCGGATTCGGCTTACCAGCCGGCTTCGCAACCCGGCGTGGGCGGCCCGCAGCCGATAACGATTCCGCTCGGACGCGTCTCCGACTGGCTGACGGTGGGGGACAACGTGCTGGCGGTGCAATTGCACAACCGCGAGCCGGGCACGCGCGCGCGGATCGACGCGTCGCTGGAAATCGTGCCGGCGACGGCGGTGTTCGATGTGCGACGGCATGACTTCAACGCGGCCAATGGCGCCTCGCTGACCCATCGCCGGCTTGACGGCACGGTGGCAAACACCATGGACGGCACGCCGCCCGCCGGCTCATGGCTGGCGGACGCGCCGCTGCCGGAATCGTCGTCCGCGTGGACGGACCTGACGCTGCGCTCGACCCTGGCGGCCGGCGCGGGCGTCGGCGGCACGGGCGCCTTGCGCTACGAGCACACGCAAACCGGCGCGGATCAACCGGCGGCGTTTTTCGGACCTTCGATGCCATTGGCCCCCCGCGTGGCGCCGGGCACGCTGACCGAAGCGGCCCTGGCCGACCTCGGCGTCACCTTTCGCTTCCGCGCTTCGCCCGAAGTGAATGTCGCGCTCCGGCTCGATCCCGAAGCGGACGCGAGTGCCCACAGCCTGGGCGGTCTGCCCGCGATCACGCCCACCGCGGGCACGGCGGCCGTGGAAACGGCGCCGGATGACTTCAGCGATTCCGCCGGTTCCATCCGCACGCGGACGGTGAACGCCGCCGGCACGGGCACCACCAGCTCCGCGGGCACGACACGCAATACCCTTACCCTGTTCAACGGCCCGGCGCTGCGCGACTTCAGCTTCACCGTCACGGAAAATACTGCGCCGGGAGAAGGCGCGGGCGGCTCGACCGGGCACCTCGTCTGCGAAGTCACCAAGGCGGCGGCTCAGCCGGATTATTACGGCTTCACCATGCAGACGTTCCAGGTGCGGTCGTGGACGTCGGGATCGATCACACCCGGGCAATTCCGGGCCGTTGTCTTGCAATTGGATGCCGCCCTGCCCGCCGGGCTGCCGCTGCGGATCTATCTCGAGCCTTCCACCTCGACCACCACCTTCACCGACCGGCTGGACCTCGGGACGATCACGGGCACGGGCGAATGGCAGTCTTATGATCTGCATCCGGCCCAGGGGACGAACCAGGCAGCCTTTCTCGCCAAGATGAACGGCACCCCTACCGCTTCCGTGCGAGTGGGATTCCGCAGCGATACCGCGCTGCCCCTGGGCACCCGCTGGCGGATCGACAATCTGGGCTTCGTGCCTTGGCGCACTTACACGGCGGTATTGTCCTCGGGCACGAACACGGCGGCCTTCGTGGCGGCGCTCAACGCGCAGATCTCGCCGCGCTTTTTTCCCGTGTTCGAGAAACTCGGCGCCGCCGTGGCGCCGGCCCGCGCCTCGCTGGTCATCGATGACTTCGCGGTGACTTACACCAGGGAAAACGCGGGCACGCCTCAAACATTCGTGCCGCTGGCCGCCGCGGACTGGGCTTATCTCGTGGGTCTCACAGAACCCTCGGGCGGGGTGGTGGAACCGGCGGATTTCACCTCCCCCACGGCGGAACCGGAATTTTCCGACTGGATCGAATTGCTCAACACCGGCGCCACCGCCGTAGACCTGGCCGGCTGGTCGCTGACCGACGACCCCGGCCAGCCGCGCAAATGGAGCTTTCCGGCCGGCACGACGATCGCACCCCACGCCACGCTGCTGGTCTTGGCGGACGGCCGCGAAGCTCCCGCCAACGCGCACTGGCTGCACGCCGGGTTCAGCCTGAGCGCGGCGGGCGAATACCTCGCCTTGATCGACGCCGCCGGCACGGTGCGCGACGCGCTCGATCCGATGTTTCCCGAGCAGAATTCCTTCCACAGTTACGGCCGCAACGAAGCGGGCGAGTGGGGCTTTTTCCGCGAAGCCACGCCGGACGCGCCCAACGGCGGCCCGTGGTTCGCAGGGCGGACGGACACGCCGGATTTTTCGCCCGAAGGCGGATTCCACACCGGCGCGGTCACGCTCACACTGAGCACGAAAACGAATGGCGCCATCATCCGTTACACGACCGATGGCTCGGAGCCTGACCTCGAAACGGGCGAACGTTACACCGCCCCGCTGACGCTCGCCGCGATCAACAACAAGACCGGCACCGTGGTGCGCGCGCGGGCCTTCAAGGACGGCCTCACCTCCTCGAACACACGCACCCATACCTATCTCATCGACCAACACGCCAATCTGCAACAAAACCCCGCGCTCTCGCTCTCCGGCGATCCGGGCACCGTCTTTTACAAGCCGTTGGGCATCTTTTCCATCCAGGGCGGCACTTACGATTCGAACCTGTGGCGCGCGACCCGCTCCGGCGACTATAACATCCCGAACGGCGCCGGACGCCACAACGATCCGGATGCCTCCAACCGCCCCTACGAGCGCATGGCCCAACTCGAGTGGCTGCCGCCGGACGGGAGCGAGGGGCTGCGCGAAAAAGTCGGGATCCGCGTTTCCTCCAGTCCGTGGTCGCGCCCGCAATTGCGGCTGACCCAAACACAGTCGGCCTCGCCGCTGCCGGCCGATCACACCCAGAAACCGTCGCTGAATCTTTTCTTCCGCAATGATTATGGCGCGGATTCCATCACCTATCCGCTGATTCCGGAGACGAGCGTGCGGACGTTCGAGGAACTCCGCCTCCGCGCCGGCAAGAACGACATCAGCAATCCGTTCATCCGCGATGAATTCATCCGCCGGCTCTACAAGGACATGGGCCACGCCAGCTCCGTCGGCGCCTTCGTGTCACTCTATCTCAACGGCGCTTACAAAGGATACTACAATCTTGTCGAACGCATCCGCGAGCCGTTCATGCAGGCGCATCATCAGAGCCGGGCAGACTGGGACGTGAATTACATCGGAGCGTTTGAGAACGGGGACTCCACCCACTTCAACACCGTGCTGCGTCCGCGCCTCCAGGCCAATCTTTCCCAAAAGGCCAATTACGACCGGCTGGCCGAAGTGCTCGACTTGACCAACGCCGCCGACTATTACCTGCTCAATATCTACGCCGCCATGTGGGACTGGCCGCAAAACAACTGGGCGATGGCCCGCGAGCGCAGCCCCACCGGCCTCTGGCGCTACTATGTCTGGGACGCGGAAGGAGCCTTCGGCATGGGCGGTCATTCGCCGAGCTACAACATGTTCACCAGCACGTCCGCCGGCGAGGCCCTGCTCACGGGCGGCGGCGTGCTCGCCTTCAATTTCCAGCGGCTCATGAGCAGTGCTGAATGGCGGCTGCTCTTCGCCGATCGTATCCAGAAACACTTGTTCAACGGCGGCGCGCTGACCGATGCGCGCGTGACCGCGCGCAAAAACGCCTGCCAGGAAGAGGTGCGGCGGCTGATGAGTTTTTCCAATATCACACCCGACAACTCGTGGTTCACCACCTGGCTCCACATCAACAACGGGCGCAAACGCTTCCTCTTTCCGCGCAACGCACCGGGCCAGCCAGGTTATCAGGTGGGACAACTCCGCGATCCCAACACCAACGGCAATCTCAACGACACGCTCTGGCCGCTGACCCTGCCGCCCTCGCTGAGCCACCCGCCCGGTGACGTGCCGGCCGGCGCCCGGCTCGCCATCGAGCACACCGCGCCCGCCGATTCGGTCATCTATTACACGCTCGACGGCGCCGATCCGCGCCTGTGGGGAGGCGCGGTCGCGGACGGCGCCCGGACCTATGCCGGCCCGCTCGCGCTGGCGTCGTCCTCGCTGACCGTCAAAGCCCGCGTCCGCAACGGCGAAACCGGCGAATGGAGCCCGCTGACCGAGGCATTCTACCGCGTCGGCACCGTGCCGGCGAGCGCGGAAAACCTCGTGGTTTCCGAGCTGATGTATCATCCCTCCGATCCCACCGCCGAGGAAATCGCGGCCGGGTTCACCGATCCGGAAGACTTCGAGTTTCTCTCGCTGCGCAATATCGGGGCGACACCCGTGGATCTCACCGGCATCCGCTTCGTCACCGGCATCACGTTCGATTTCGCCACCGCGGCCACCACCGTGCTCGAACCCGGCCGGCATGTCGTCATCGGCCGGCGCCAGGCCGCCCTGCTCCAGCGCTACGGCACGGGACTTCACGCCGTCTGGGGCGGCGAGTTTTTCGGCGGCCTGTCCAACAGCGGCGAGACCTTGCGTCTGGAAACCACCGACGGCGCCGCCACCATCAAGGAATTCGCCTTCAGCGACGACGCCCCCTGGCCCAAAGCGGCCGATGGCCAGGGCTCCTCGCTGGTGCTGATCGATCCCTCCGGCAATCCCGACCACAACGACGCCGCGAACTGGAAAGCTTCCGACGTTTTCGGCGGCACGCCGCTGGGTTCCTCCACGCCGGAGGTGACTTATGAAACCTGGGCCGCTTCCGCCTTCTCCGCCGACGATCTGGCCAACCCCGCCATTTCCGGCCCGCTGGCCGATCCGGATGGCGACGGCTGGCCCAACCAGTTCGAGTTCGCCCTCGGCAGCCTGGCCCGGGATCCGCACAGCCGACCCGACGTGCAGTGGACCTGGACCCCGGGAGCGGACGGCGCACCGGAACTGGAAGTCACCGTACGCCAACGCGCCGGCCTCGGCGGCCTGAGCGTGACCCCCCAATCGTCCGCCGGCCTCGACACCTGGGCGGATGACTTTATCCTCCTCTCCACTACCCCCGCCGCCGCCGACACCGAAATCAATGTCTGGCGCAAACAATCCCCGCCCGGCACCTCCCACTTCTTCGGGCGTTTGCGCGCGTCACTCCTGCATTGACTTCAGCGCCGCGATGACCACCCAGCCACGACCGCCTCATCCAGCCTCGCCGTTTCACACGACGCGCTGGACTCGTGTGGGCCTGGCCAAATCGGATTCGGAGGAGGGGCGCAAGGCCCTGGCCGAGTTGTGTGCTGCCGCCTGATGTGGAGTTTGATCGCCAGTGGGCGATGACGGTGGTCGCACGCGGCATGGAATCGTTGCGGGCAGAATGCCTGGCCGAAGGACGCGGAGCGTTCTTTGATGCTGTGAGCGGCATTTTGAGCGGGCACGCGAGCCACGGCGATCAGACGAGGCTCGCCGCCGCCTGCGGGATGAGTTTCGATGCCTTTCGCATGGGATCGCACATGGGGTCTGTCCCTCCATAGTTTCCCTCATTTCAAACCCGCCTTGTCGAGACGCTGGATCAGGGTCGGCTTGCGGCGGCGCAATTCTCGCAATTCTCCGAGTTTTTCAGCGAAGACGGCGGCATCGCCCGTCAGGCCGGCGAGGTCGCGAAGGTCTGCGAGTTCACTGACCGCGGCATCGTAGTTGGAGGGGATCGAGGTCGCTGTCAGGGCGATGACCGACTTCCACAGGTTGGTTTCCTGGCCCTGGAGCGAGATGAGGTGGCGCCGGCGCTTCTCGGCAGCCTTCTTCCCGCGCGCCGCTGCTTCGGACTTGGCCTTGTGGGCGGCGGCCTGCCGCCATTGTTCCGCAAGTTCTTCCGCCGCCCTTTGCAACTCCCCTGCGCTGCGCCGCGCCCGGGCGGCAATTTCCGGCGAAGGCGGCCGCTCGCGGGCAAAACACCCGCGGAATTCGAAAATGGCGGCAGTGCCATCTGCTTCGTCGAGAAACCGTGACAGCCATTCGTCCTTTTCAGCGGCGGGGAGTTTTCCCAGCCACGCCCGGATATCGTCCGCCGCATGCGCCGCCGTGACCGCCGCCCCGCTGTGCCGCGCTGCGACCTCCACCAGCGCAGGCTCGATCCAGAGGAAATCCCGCAGGGCTTCCAGACCAGGATCCAGCCGTCCCAGGCCCGGCGGCACGGGAGGCTCCTGCGTGCGGTCGTCGATCCCGCCATCCCGTACCGCCGCCAGCCATCCAAGATAGAGCGGCCGCAGATCGCCGCGGGCCAGCATGTCGCGGACCGGCAGCAGCGTGGCCAGCGCCGCGGATGGCGCCTCGTCGAATTGATCGTACTCCCGACCCGAGTCCGTGTTGCCGTAAAAGCAATAGACAAGATGCTTCGCGGTGGAGTGCAGGCACATGACATGCTTCGTCTCATACGGACGCAGCGCCTTCCGATTCACCAGAGACAACGGAAGACGCAGGTGCAGCGCCCGGCTGCCGAAGTTGCTCAGATAGACATGGGCGTCGAAATACGTCTTCATCCACTCGACCTCGTTGCCTTTGAAATCGCCCCAGTGATATTCGTTGGCGAATCTCCGTGAGCTGATCTTCGCCCGCGTCGAATACTGGCGAAGGACCGCTTGCCCCTTCGCGTCCAGCGGCCGGTCGATGGCCTGGAATTCGTGGTATTGGTACTCGCTCATCGTCGATGCGGCCCATCCATGCATATCCCGGCCATCGCGGCAACCACGCGTCTTCCGCTTTTCGAAAGATAGCAGACACCCACTTTTGACGAGCGCCCATGAACTTCCGGCCAACACTGCGAAGCAAATTCCCGGCAGCGAAGCGAACTCATGGCGGTCTGGCAGCCGGCAATGTCAGTAATGGTACCGCGCCTGAGCGAAAAGGAGGCGGTCTTCGGTCAAGCGATAGACCAGGCGATGTTCCCCGGTGAATCGTCTGGACCAGACCCCCGCGCCAAGATGCCGGAGGGGCTCCGGTTTGCCCACTCCCGTGAAAGGCTCCCGGCGCACCGCCTCCACCAGAGCCAGTACTTTCAGCGCCGTTTTCCGGTCGGTGGCGACCCAGTGCGCAAGATCCTCCAGAAAATCGCGGTCAAAGACCAGCAACCGTTCCTCAGCAGGCATCAGGAAACTCCCGCGTGCTCACCGAGTTGGGCGGTGGCAAGCGTTCGTCCCTCTCCCTCGCCCAGTCTCCGGAGCGCGCCCAAAAGACGGCGGGCGTTGGCCGGCGAACGAAGCAGGTGGGCGGTCTCTTGCAGGCCCTCCCACTCGTCCAGAGGCACCAGCACCACCGACTCCACACCCCTGCGGGAAATCACCACAGGCTCCCGAGTGGCGATGGCTTCATCCCAGATTCCGGCCAAGCGGTCACGGGCTTCTGTATAGGAAACGGTGGGCATGGTCAAACCCTATAACCGTACAGGTTTTCTGTCCAGAAAAAGAAAAGGCAGACACCCACTTTTCGATCCGCACCGGCCGACCTCCGGGAAAGGAGCGCGCCGACATGGCGCCCACATGAAAAGCGCGGACATGTCCGTGAGTGCACCGAAGGAAGGATTTAGTTCTGCGTCGAGGTTCACCCGGCGGTTCCCGCGCCTGACTGGAATGATTCCTCTTGAACAGGGAAAAAACCAGGTACGTGCTGCTGCAGGCTGCGGAACGCCCGCTGCCGAGCGCCGCGAAGCGCTGATCAACGTCGCGTATTCCGTCACACGATCCACCACCTGGCAACAGGAGTTGCACGATTGAACAGCAAGAGTAATGCTGTCATTTAGAAGTGGTCAGTGGTCGTGAAGGTGTATCAGCAAGCGAAAAACCAAGAACCAGGAACCAAGAACCAGGAACCAAAAACCAAAAACCAGGAACCATCCACCCCACTGAAGAAGAATTCTTGACGGCATCGGCCGCTCCTCCTTTATCCGTATGCGCCCTTCACGCACCCCCTCGCCGCCTTTTTCCCTCCAACTCCACCCTCACTTCCACCCGAATCGGCCTCACCCACCACCGACCCAGCCCTCGCCACAGCCCTCTCACCCACGTCCAAAATGACGTGCGCCCATGAACTGCCGGCCAACGCTCCGAAGCGAATTACTGGCAGTGTAACAGCAGACCGCGAAGGCAGCAAAGGCGCATGTCTCCAGATCTTCGCTGCCTTGCGGGCGGCGGGACGCCGTTTTTTGTTTGTGCGTTCACTTTTGTGGCGAAAACGCTTGACGGAAGAGTGACGATCTGGCCAAGTGATTGTGGATGTCGAAATGACACCATCGTTCGAACGGCTCCGTCACTATCCCCCAACACATCCCATGCGCTGCAAATCTCCTCTGATGGCCGTGACGTTGCTCGTCGCGTGCTCCGCTCTTCCCTCACTGCCAGCCGCCCAGGTGTTCCTGCTGGACCTCGGCGGCGGCAGCATTACCGGCACCGGCCCCTCGCCAGATGATCCGGTGAACACCTGGAACAACATCCCCACCAGTGTCACCCTGACGGATGCGGGACAGTCTGCTGGCCTCGTCACGATCGAGAACTCGGCCACTCTCGTCACGCTGCAGATGACGAGCCGTTTCAACGGCGTCAACGAGAACGGCACACTGGAATCCACGATTTTTCCGGGCAATGCCACGCGCGACTCGCTGTTCGGCAACACAGCGGTATTCGGCGAGCTGAGCAACGTGTTTCCCGCCTTCCGGCTGACCAATCTGGATGCGACGAACCTGTACAGTTTCACCTTTTACGCCTCCCGGACCGCGGTGGGGGACAATCGGGAAACCCAGTACGATATTGCCGGCGCCACCCAGACAGTGGCGTTTCTGAATGCCTCGAACAACATCGACACTGTCGCCACGTCGGTGGGCATCCTTCCGGATGCGTCCAACGCAATCACGATCAGCATCACTCCCGGCCCGAACAACACCAACGCCAACACCCAGTTCACATACCTCGGCGTGTTGAGGATCGATGCCGCGCCGATTCCCGAGCCGGCAACCGGCGTGCTGGCGCTCGCCGGTCTGCTTCTCATCGTCAGGCGCCGCGCGAGGTGAGGCCTGTCCCGATCGTCCCGCAGCTTCCCAGCTTCCCAGCTCCCCCCCCAATCCCCGCTGTGTCCATGGCATTCCCGTCCATTTCGTCGGGCCGCGCCCGTGAATTTCGATATGCCTTCCTCTTATGGACTCGGCTGGTGCTCGGGCTTGCGTTAATGGCGGCGGCCGTGTCCCAGGTCGCCGCGCAGTCGATTTTGATCGATTTCGGCGCCGGCAACAATCAAACGGAAATCGATGAACACGGGCGGTACTGGAACAATCTGACCGACGGCAACGGGGGGCAGAGCGACACCGGCGAGCTGACGGATCTCGTTTCCGTCGAAGGCGAGTTCACCGCCGTCGGACTGGCCATGATCCGGCGATTCACCGGCGCGAACACCAACGGAACGCTCAACAACTTCGAGTATCCTCAATCCTCCACGGCGGACAGCCTCTATGGCAATACGGAGGAGTGGAACGGGCTGACCGATATCTTTCCCAGCTTTAAACTGACCGGGCTCGATCCGCAGCGGGTTTACCGGCTGACGTTTTACGCCTCCCGCATGGGCGTGGGAGACAATCGTGAAACCGGCTACACCGTGACCGGTGTCAATACCGCCGTTGCGGCGCTTGATGCCGCCAACAACGAGGAGTTGACGGCGGTGGCGCCGGCGATTGTGCCCACGGCCGCGGGAGAGATTACGATCAGCCTCGCCCCCACCGAAAACAATAACAACGGCAACCATTTCACTTACCTGGGCGCCCTGACGATCGAGGAGGACGACACACCGCTTCCGGAACCGATCGTTATCGTCCGGGAACCGGATGACCAAACCGTGGTGCAGGCGCGCCCGGCGGCGTTTTCGGTGCAGATCCAGGGGTCGCCTCCCTACACGGTGCGATGGCGGCGGAATGGCGATCTGATTGCGGGGGCCGACCAGCTTGTTTACGCCATTCCGTCGGCCGATCTCGATCTGAACGGCGCCGTGTATTCCGTCGTCATCAGCAATCCCACCAGCAGCGCCACCAGCCGGGACGCCGTGCTTACCGTCACGCCCGACACGCAGGCACCGGCCCTCGTCGCCACGGCCATGCAAGACGCCACCACATTTCTGCTGGCATTTGATGAAGTGCTCGACGCGGCCCAGGCCGGCGATCCCGCGGGATACACGGCCTCGACGCAGGATGGACCGCTGGCGGTTGTCGAGGCGGAGCTTTTCGAGGAAGGACGGAGCGTGCGATTGACGCTCGATCAACCACCCTCGGGAACACTGACAATCGGGTTTGTGGGCTTGCGCGACCTGGTTGGCAACCTGGTGCCGCCGGACACCACCGCGGTGATCGAAGTCCCGGCGCCCGATCCCCAAACCTTTTTCTTCGATTTTGGCGGCGGCGGCGATACCACCATTCCAGGCGTGGCCCCCGACGACGATCCGGTCAACGTGTGGAACAACATCACCGCGGTGACCGAGGGGGCTGGCGCGTCGGCTTTGGTGACGGCCGATGGGGCTCCCACCGACGCCAGTCTGGTCATCGTCAGTCGGTTCGGAGGCGTCAACGGCGATGGTACCCGCGAGGCGAGCGCCCCATTTCCCGTCAAGGCGACGCGGGATTCGTTTTACGCCAACACCGCGGAATTTTCCGGCTTGAGCGATCTCACACCGATATTCACCCTCACCGGCCTGGATCCGGCGATGGTCTACGATTTCACCTTTTTCGCCTCGCGCATGAATGCCGGCGGCGACAATCGCGAGACGCGCTACACCGTGACCGGCGCCACAACCGGTTTTGCCGAATTGAATGTGGCCGAGAATGTGTCCGGGACGGCGACGGTCGCCGGGATCCGGCCAGCGGATACGGAGTTCGGGGGTGAAATCACGATCGAGCTGACTCCGACCGAGAATAACACCAACGGATTCCACTTCGTCTACCTGGGGGTGATGAAAGTGACGTTTCGCGATCCCTCGGTCACCCCGATCCCCGTGGTCATGTCGACACCCACGATCCAGGACGGGAAGGTGATTCTGGATTGGACGGGTACCGGCGCCTTGCAACGGTCCGAGAGTTTGAGGGAAAACGAGTGGACCCCGGTCACGCCGGCCCCCACTCCTCCGTATGCCGAGGATCTCGTTCCGGGCGGGAGCAGGTTTTACCGGGTGGTCAGCCCCTGATCCCCCACACGCCGCGGAAAGAGCGAAAACGCGGCAATGTCCGTTCGCGTTCGAAATCGACAGTCATGATCAGGCCATTTCCGACTGAGTGGCGATGCCAGCTTTTTTGCCGGTTCCTGTGCCGGATGCTCGCGATACTGGCGATCGTCGGCACAGGCGGTGCGCACGCGGCGCTCGAGGACGAAGTGCGCGAGTACGAGGCACGGGACGCGGCCCAGCCTCCACCGGCCGGGGCCATCCTGTTCGTCGGATCCTCGAGCATTGGCGGCTGGACGAATCTGTCCGCTTCGTTTCCTGGCCGCAGCGTGCTGAACCGCGGGTTCGGCGGGTCGCAAATGAGCGATCTGCTCGATTATTTTGACCGCCTGGTCGTGCCCTACAATCCGTCGTTGATGGTGGTTTACGAAGGCGACAACGATCTGGCCGGATCGAAGACGGTGGCGCGCGTCTTCAATGACTACCTGGCTTTTGCCAACCGGGTGGAACAACGCCTGCCAGCCACCGAAGTCATCTTTCTCGCTGTCAAACCGAGTCCGAGCCGCGCCTCCGTTTTGCCCAGGATGGCGGAGTTTAACGCCCTGCTCGAGGCGTTCTGCGCGGACAAACCCCACTTCCGTTTCGTGGACATTTTCACGCCGATGCTCGATGACCTGGGCCAGCCTCGTCCCGAGTTGTTCCGAAGCGACATGCTGCACATGGTGACCGCCGGGTACACTCTGTGGGCGTCGGTGCTCGAACCGGTATTGGCGGACGCGCCATTCCTGGCTTCGCGTCATGTGCTGGTGGATTTCGGGGTGGCGGCCACTCCCACGACTCCCGGTCCCTGGCCCAACGACCCGGTCAACGCCTGGAACAATGTCTCCGCGGAACTCGGCACATCTTCGACTGGATTGATGTCAAACCTGATAGCCACCGATGGTGTGCCGACGCCATTCGACCTTGTGATGGTCAGTCCGTTCGCGGGGGCCAGCGAAGCGGGTGCCACGACGAGTGTGTTGTATCCGCCGGCCGCGGCGAAAGATTCGCTTTTTGGCCACGCCGGGCAGTTTCAAGGGCAGTCCGATGTATTCCCCGGGTTCAAGCTGACCGGACTGGATCCGGGCGCGTCGTATCGATTCACCTTTTTCGCCTCGATCGGTGGAGCGGCCGACCCCCGCGAGACGGTGTATACCGTGACCGGAGACCGCACGCGCATCGCGACGCTCGACGCCTCGAACAACACCGAGCGTCTGGCTACCGTGCCCGATATGGTGCCCGACGCCACCGGTGCCATCGCCATTTCCCTGTCCCCCGGACCCGCCAACGACAGTCCCCCGCGGTTCGCGTATCTGGGCGTGTTGAAAATCGAGGAACGACCGCCGCTCGTCCCGGTTGAGTTCGTGCAGGAACCGGCCGATCGGACCGTGGAAGTCCACCAGTCGGCGAGCTTTGGTGTCGTCGTCACCGGCTCGCCACCCATCGCCTTCGAATGGTTCCTGGACGGCGAGGCGATTCCCGATGCCACGGGTCCGACGTACATCGTTCCCGAAGTGACGCCCGCCATGAATGGCAGCCGATTTTCGGTCAAAGCGAGCAATGCCCGATCCGAAGCCACCAGTCGGCAGGCTGTCCTCGAGGTTGTTCCGGACGCCACGCCGCCGGTTCCGCTGAGCGCCCGTTCCGCGGATGGTGTGATCGTGGAAATCGTTTTCAGCGAATCCCTCGATCCGGCCGGCGCGGCGGTGCCCGACAATTATTCGGTGTATGGCGGCCTGGTTCCTGTCCTTTCCGCCGGCTTGCGGCCCGACGGCAGGACCGTCGAATTGACGCTCGCCCACCGGGTTGCGGGCGAGGTGTCTGTCGGGATGGACCGGATCCGGGATGTGGCTGGCAATCCCGTCGTCGCTGCCACGGCCGTGGTGTTCCAGGCGCCCGTGCGGCAATCCAGGATGTTTCTGATCGATTTTGGCGCGGCGGGTTCCCCGACCGCTCAAGGCGATGCGCCGGCGCAGGATCCCTTGTATCGGTGGAACAATGTTGCCGGCGTGGGCCTGAGCGACAGCGGGAAGCTCGACGCGCTGGTTACCGCCGAGGGCGAAACCACTGCCGCGGCCTTGGTCATGCTCGCCCGGTTCAATGGTGCCAACGAAAACGGGACCACGTCCGCCACGCCGTTTCCCGTCAATGCCACCCGCGACTCGCTCTTCGGCAACACGGAAAATTTCAGCGGCATGGCGAACGTCTTTCCAGGTTTTAAACTGACCGGACTGGCGCCGGATCAACACTACAACCTCACGTTCTATGCGTCGCGAACCGGTGTCAGCGACAACCGCGAAACCGGCTATACCGTGGCCGGCGCCACTACCGGATTTGCCGCCCTGAATGTGGCCAACAACCTCGCCGCCACCGCCGACGTTAACGGTATCGTCCCCACGGCCGAGGGCGATATCGTCGTCAGCCTCGCCCCCACCCCCGCCAACACCAACAGCAACCACTTCACCTACCTCGGCGTATTGCGCGTGCGCTCCGCCGAGCGACTGGAATTGAACACTCCCAGGCTCCTCCCCAACTCGACATTGGTGCTCGATTGGACCGGCCACGGCCTCCTCGAGTGGTCCGCCGACCTGACCGAATCATCCTGGAGTCCTGTCATTCCAGCCCCCGTTTCCCCATGGTTCGAATCCACCGCAAACGCCGCCCAGCGATTTTATCGGGTGCGCCCGGTTCCATAACACCGATCGGCCACGCCGCCCGACCGCTGAAGCTGGGCGCGCCGGGAAAGGAGAGCGGCGCGGCGACGGCTTCGGCGGCAGCGGGGACTTTCACCGGCTCCGGGGCCGGAAGCGGTGACTGGCCGAGTTCGTTCCGGCGGATGTTTTTCATCGCGATGATTTGCGCATCGCGGCGGCGCACGGATTCCGTTTCCTCCCAGGCAAACTTTTCCGGCCAGCGCTCGTTCAAGATCTCCGCGGCATCGTCGCAATGCCTGTCGGTGCGGTCGTCCAGCGCCTTCAACAA
The DNA here is from genome assembly GCA_964647495.1 of uncultured Akkermansia sp. GTDB lineage: Bacteria > Verrucomicrobiota > Verrucomicrobiia > Verrucomicrobiales > V1-33 > CAJBME01. Next base: position 14,013 of record CAZYHO010000045.1, read on the forward strand.
CAGAGTTTCCATCTCCGCCGCCGACTTTTCCCGCTCTGATTCCAGCGGAGGCTGAAAGGCATTCTCCCCCCACCTCGATTCATCCGAGGAGGCGGTCCGAATGATCGCCTCCCGGATCCACGATGGCTTCCTCTCATAGCTGGACGCCACTGCGGCAATGGCTTCCGGTCCTCCCGCAAGGTAGATCATCTGCAGCAGCGCCTTGAAGTGCTCCCTCCACTCATGGCTGTCGTATTCACGGCCTTCACGGCTGTCGCCAATATACTTTTGCAGTATGACGTGGTAGCGCTCGTTGCCGGTAAACTGACCGGCAAGACGCTCCCATTCCGCGATCATCGCGTGGCGGGCCGCCGTTCGGTCCAGCGTCAGCATGACGTGAACCGCGGCGCGTCGCGATTCGGAATGCGGACCCTCGCTCATCTCCGAGAGGAGGAATTTCGTCACCGGCTCCGACTTCAAATCCTCCAGAAGATGGATCATTTGCGTCCTCTGCCACGCCTCCGCGCACTGCTCCGCCCCCTTGAGCACTACCGCCGGCGCGTCTTCAGGATAGCGTTCCTTGAGCCGGATGGCCTGAGAGGGACTGGCGTCGTCGCCGGCGAGCACGGCGTCGATGAGCGCCTGCCGCTCGCCCTTGTCCCTGATGCTGTGCCACCACTTCTCCGCTTCCTCCTTCGTGGCGGCGGCCTTCTCGTCGAGACTCATGTATCCCGAAGTGGTCCTCCTGTCGTAAAAACTCCGGCCGGCGATCACCTCGAGCGTCTGCTGGGCGCAGTCGCCCACGGTCAGCACCGAATGCGAGAACCGGAAATCACGCCAGAATCCGACGGCGCGCGAATAGGTTTCACTGGTGAGCGCATCGATCAGAGCCGGCACCGCCACATAGCCGAGTTTCACGAGTTTCCCGGCAGGTGTCGTGTCGCTCACCTTGCCGGTTCGGGGGCCGGTGAATCCGCCTGCGAATCCCACGCCAAAGATGTCGCACATGCCCGGCTGGCTGTTCTGCCGGCCCGTTTGATCGCGGAGCTGAAAAACGAGTTCCGCCGCCTGCCCCGCCGGAGTCATGCTCTCGAACGGCTTCACCTTTGCCGCATGCTCCCTGTCCTTGGCGATCATGTTACGCAGACGCGCCGCCATCGTTTTCAAATCCCCGGCCCGCGCCGCCCCGGGGAATCGCTTCAACGCCGTCTCTACCTCCGTGAGGAGCCTCTCGCGGGTCATCGCCGGCAGACTGAATTGGAGCGTGATTCTCCAGAGCGCGGATAGGGCGAGTTCCTCTTCGAGCGATTGCCGGAGTGTGTCCGTTTCGTTCCCGTCGCGTGTGAAATGCAAAGATAGCAGACACCCACTTTTGACGAGCCCCGGTGCGCAAGATCTTCCAGAAAATCGCGATCAGAGACCAGCAACCGTTCCTCAGCAGGCATCAGGAAACTCCCGCGTGCTCACCGAGTTGGGCGGTGGCAAGCGTTCGTCCCTCTCCCTCGCCCAGTCTCCGGAGCGCGCCCAAAAGACGGCGGGCGTTGGCCGGCGAACGAAGCAGGTGGGCGGTCTCTTGCAGGCCCTCCCACTCGTCCAGAGGCTCCATATCGTTTTTTGGGTTCTATTCATGCCAGGGCGCCGTGCCCTTGAGAAGCGGTCCCAACTCGTCGATGGCGCGGCGGCACAACTTGCTGTAGCGCGGCCCGTGCCAGCCGCAGACGAATGCCGCTGCAATCTGCAGTTGCGGGTCGTCCCCCGCGCTCCGCGCCAACTGCTTGCGGGCCACGTTCAGGTCATTGATGAAGCCCAGGGCATCCTGGGCGCGGGTCAGTGACTTGAGATAGCGGGAGACGCTTTTCTCAGGCATCAGGGGAGCAAAGAATTCCATGCCATAGCGCAATCCCTTGAGGGCGATCCGCAGGGAGTGGAGTTTTGACGGCGCCAGACTATGCGCCGCCTTGTGGCGTTTGTGCACCCGGGCGCGAATGCCGTCGAGTTGCAACGCGGCGAAGGTGTGCAAATCGGCGGAACCGATCAGGTTGTTGGTGGGCAGTTCATGGAGCGCGGTGCTGAACGCCAGCAGCAGGCGTCCCTGCTCGGCGGGGCCGAGGGCGTCCAAGGCCGCTTCCCGCTTATCCGGGCGCGCGTTGTGCAGGGTTTCCTTCAGGCGTGCCAGGGCCTCGATTTCCGCCGCGGTGGTTCCCTCCACGGGGGCGAGTATCTCGTCGCACAGCACATCGAGATCCCGTGCGGCGCCGAGGCTGTCGGCATTGCCGCGCAGGCATTCACTCCAGCCAGCGGCGAATTCCGCCGGCAGGGACGGGGCAAACAGCCGGATCAGCGACCGCAGTCGTCGCTGGGAAACCCGCAACTGATGGATAAACTCGGGATCCTGGCCGGTGGCGGCGCCCCGCACGTTGGCCTGCCATTGCCGCACGCAAGAAAACGCCAGTTGCCGGAAGGCCTCCACCGGCGTCTGCTGCATCTGGATATCCGACGGTTCGGCGCGCGCCGCTCCGTCCGGCAGCTCCGCAAGCAATCGATAGCCCCGCTCGGCCTTGCTGACATCGTGGGGCAGCAGGGGGAGATCCCGCGCCAGCTCACAGGCGAGATGAAGCAGGTCGAGGGGCTTGCCGGCGTTCAGTTCCAGTTCGATTTCGCAGATGGGCTCACTGCGCTCCCCACAAAGTACCTCGCCGGTGTCGACCATGATCAGGATGCGGGTGTCGGCATCCGGTGTGTATATCCGCGTCTCACGGCGGAAACGGGTGGAAAAGACCGGGGTCAGGTCGTCTCGATGGCGTGTCAGCCATTTGCGGATGGCGGGCAGGTCGATGGCCGAGAAATCGAATGCGCCGCTGCAGGGCTGCTCCCACTCCGGGCGCTGGCTCAATCCCCCGGTTGAGATGGACGCACACTTCACCGTCTGCAACCGGCGGCGGGCATGGCGGCGTGTGCGCAAGGCGATGCCGCGCTCCCTTAACAGCCGCCCGGGGGTGTCGTAGTATGTGTTTTCCAGGGTGCGGGCATTGCCGAGCTTCGGAGAGGCAAGCAACACCGGGTGCCGGCGCAGGGCCGCCAACGCAGTGCGGGGAAGGCTTAGCTTGAGCTCGGTTTCCGTGCTCATGGGGTGCTCCTTGTCGATGTTCACAGCCTGGTCAATAACGTCCTGGCGTCAAGGCATGGTCGGCGGTCGGTGGTCAGTGGTCGGGGATGAGGAAGATGCATCCGAACACGAGAAATGAAAAACGAAGAACCAGGAACCAGGAACCAGGAACCA
>CAZYHO010000046.1:0-4065 GCA_964647495.1 uncultured Akkermansia sp.
CGGGATTGGCATGACTGCGCCATGTCCGCCTTCAGCGAACGGCTCGGGGAACTGCTCCAACGCCACCAATGGTCTCAAAAAGAACTGGCGCGTCGATGCGGGAGCACGCCGGGAAACGTGTCGCGCTGGCGCCGGAAGAACGCGCTTCCCGACCGGGCGACCCTGGGACGCCTGATCATGGAAGTGGCGGAAAAAGATGCCGTGGCGCTTCTGAAAGCCTGGGTCGCGGATTCACTGCCGCCGCGAGCCGGCGACCTGATCAGGATCGAGCCGCGGATCGTCTCGACGAAGATCGCGGAAGAAATGCCGGACAACTGGCCCGCGGGTCTGGGCGTCCAGACGCGCCGCAAGTTCTCGGATTTCGCGCAGCTCGCGATGGACAATCCCGACGTGATGAAAATCGTCGACGTGCTGCACACCGCGGCCATGCGGACGAAGACCGGAAGATCGTGACACCCGGACGACACCGACCGGACCGCCCGTGTGGAGAAGGAGGATTCCTCCCGGGGTCAGGCGCTTCCGGACCATCGCCAATCCTTGAAACCGCCAATGGACGCGAATCGATCCCTCCAGGGAAAAACAGTATCAAAACCGCACCGACACTACAGACCAAACCGCAATGGCTGCGAATCCCGAGTCATTCGCGATCATTGGCGTTCATTCGCGGTTGCCCCGATCATTCACAAAGATCCCCTCAAGCGGCTTGGGCAGGTTCTCGTCCAGGATGATCGTCATGGTTTTTGCCGCGGGCGAGCCGAAGGAACTCTTCCTTCCAGGCATCCTTTCCTCAATGTGCCTCGAGCCAGTTGGCGCCGAAGCCGCTTTCGACGACGACGGGCACGCCGTCGAGCGGCAGGGCATCGGTCATGAGGCGTTCGACGAGCGGGCGGATCGTTTCTTTTTCGTCGAGGGGCACTTCGAAGACGAGTTCGTCGTGGACCTGGAGGAGCAGGCGTGAGCGGAGGCGGTTTTCGCGGATGGCGGCGGCGATGCGGACCATGGCGAGCTTGATCATATCGGCGGCGGTCCCCTGGATCGGTGTGTTGATGGCGGTGCGTTCGGCGGCCTGGCGCACGGTCTGGTTGGCCGAATTGATATCGCGCAGGTAGCGGCGGCGGCCGCAGAGTGTTTCGACGAAGCCGGACTGCCGGGCGCCGGCGATGGTGCGGTCGATGTATTCCTTGATGCCGGGGTACTGCTTGAAGTAGTTATCGATGAGCGAGCGCGCCTGTTCGCGCGGGATGCCGAGCCGCTGCGCCAGCCCGAAGGCTGAAATGCCGTAGATGATCCCGAAGTTCACCATCTTGGCGGTGCGGCGCATTTCCGGAAGCAGTTGGTCCATGGACACGCCGTAGACGCGGCTCGCGGTGGCGGCATGAATGTCATGCCCGGCGGCGAAAGCATCGCGGAGCGCCGGATCGCCGCTGAGCGCGGCCATGACGCGCAGCTCGACCTGCGAATAGTCGGCCGAGAGCAATTCGTGGCCGGGCGCGGCGACGAAGGCGCGCCGGATTTCGCGTCCCATCGGCGTGCGTATCGGAATGTTCTGGAGGTTCGGATTGTTGGACGACAGGCGTCCGGTGGCGGCGAGGAGCTGCAAGAACGTGGTGTGCACGCGCCCGGTCCGCGGAAAGACTGCCTGCGGCAGGGCTTCGACGTAGGTGCTCCTCAGTTTGCTCGCCTCCCGGTAATCGAGGATCTTCGCGATGATCGGATGGCTGTGCTCCAGCCCGTTGAGGACTTCCTCGTTCGTCTGGTATTGGCCGGTCTTGGTTTTTTTTGGTTTTTCCGCGAGGTGCAGGCGGTTGAAGAGGATTTCGCCGAGCTGCTTGGGAGAGTTCAGATTGAACGGCGCGCCAGCCATCGCATGGATCTCCTTCTCGAGCGAGGCGATCTGTTTGGCCAGCTCCTGGCTCATCGCCTTGAGGGCGGGCACATCGAGCAGCATGCCGGCGCGTTCCACGTCGACGAGCACCGGCAGGAGCGGCGCCTCTATCTCATGGAAAACCCGCTCCAATCCTCGTTCGCCCAACTGGCGGCGCAGGTGCCCGGCAAGCTGCCAGGTGACGTCCGCATCCTCCGCGGCGTAGGCCGCCACCTTTTCCAGCTCGGCCGCGGAGACATCCGCCATCGTGAGCGGCCCGCCGAACAGGTCCGCCTCGCCACTCCTCGCGCCCTTGTTTTTCCTGGCGTCCGCTCCGAGCAGCTTCGTGATCGGGACCGGAGAGTAGTTGAGATACGCCTCGCTCAAATAATCCATCCCGTGCCGCTGATCGGGATCGATCAGCGCGTGCGCGAGCATCGTGTCGAAGAACGGACCGACAGGTTCCAGGCCGTGCCAGCCGAGCACACTGAGATCGAACTTGAGGTTGTGGCCGACTTTTTCCACGCCCGGCCGCGTGAGCAGCTCCCGGAATTCCTCCAGCGCCGCGCGGCCGGCCGATGCCGCGGGCATCGGAACGTACCACCCGGTGTGCGCTTCCCACGAAAACGCCAGCCCCACGAGTTCGCACGTCTTTTCGTCCAGCGATGTCGTCTCGCAGTCGAAACAAAACGCCGCTTTCCCGGCCAGCGTGGCGATCAAAGCAGCACGCTCCTCCGCGGTCCGCGCGATCCGGTAGTCGTGCGCCACATCGTCGATCGTCCGCAACGGCCGGTCGGCCGGCCGCCCGGCCGGTTCCCCCACGGCCGGTCTCGCGCCGGCGGCAGCGCCTGCCTCGCCGCCTGCTTCGCCACGCGCTCCGCCGCCCGCCTCGCCGCGCGCGGGAGTCGCATCGGCGGCGCCACCACCGCCCCGCCCCGCCTTGAACCCGTCCCCGAAAAGCCGGCGCCCAAGCGAATTGAACTCAAACTCCGTCAACACGGCCTTCGTGCGCTCCTCGTCGACCGGCCGCACCACGAGATCATCGATCGCCACCTCCAGTGGCGCCTGCGTGTCGATCGTTGCAAGCTGGCGCGAGAGCCGGGCCTGATCGGCGTGAGTCTCCACCTTTTCCTTCTGCTTGCCCTTGAGTTCCCCGGTGTGCTCGAGCAGCACCTCGATCGACCCGAACTGACGGATGAGCGTCTTGGCCGTCTTCTCGCCGACACCCGGAATGCCGGGAATGTTGTCCACGGAATCACCCATCAGCCCGAGGATCTCGATCACCTGCCCGGGCCGCTCGATTTCCCAGCGGGCGCACACCTCGGGCACGCCCAGAACTTCGGGCGCGGCGCCCCCGGTGCCGGGCTTGTAAATGAACGTGCGCTCTCCGACAAGCTGCCCGAAGTCCTTGTCCGGCGTGACCATGAAAGTCTCCGTGTCCCCGGCCGATTCGGCTCGTTTCGCCAGCGTGCCGATGAGGTCATCCGCCTCGTACCCGTCGAGCGTGAGGACGGGGATGTTCATCGCGTCGCAGAGGCGCCGGATCGCCGGCAGCGCCGCGGACAAATCTTCCGGCATCTCCTGCCGCTGCGCCTTGTACTCCGGATACGCCTCGTGCCGCGCCGTCGGCGCCGCCGTGTCGAACACCACCGCAAGATGCGTCGGCTGCCGGTTCTTCACCAAATCGATCAACGTGTTCGCAAAAACATACAACGCCGACGTATTCACCCCGCCGGACGTCAGAATCGGCCGGCCGGACAGCGCAAAATGCCCCCGGTACGCCAACGCCATCCCATCCAGCAAGTACAGCTTCTTTGTCGTCTCCATCCCGCCAGCCTAGACCAACTTTCGATCCCGGGGAACGAAAGGCTGTGCGTCTCCTGCTGTTTTCGGTATCTTGCGGGCATGAGATGGAACCATGCCGTGCTGGCCGTGGACGAAAAATCCCGCGCTTCGGCCAAGGCCACCCTCGAACGGATGTACCCGACAGAATGGGAACCACCGGAAGCCATACACTTCGTGCCTGAAGTCGCAGGAAATCAAAAACCACACTCTCTGGCGGGAGTGATCGAGAGTCTCCTCGCCCACGCATCACCCACGTCATTCGACACCCGCGAGACCGGCACATTCGTCGAAGTCAGCGTCCAGCCTGTGCCCGCCGAACCGCAATGCTGGGACCTCTCGCTTTCGCTCGAAGAAGT
>CAZYHO010000046.1:4165-7404 GCA_964647495.1 uncultured Akkermansia sp.
CCGAGCACGAGCCAGGCGGAAAGGGGCTCGGGGATGGGGGCTCCGACCTGAAAATTGTCGGTCCACGAGCGATTTTGCGTCCCGGGAAGCCCGAGCCCGACGCCAACGGCAGCATTCGAGAACCCGGCATACAGGCCGCCGGCGAATGTGGTCAGGTCGATGGCGCCTTTGGATTCCTCATCGATGAAGATTTCGATCCTTTGCGCATCCTGGTCGAAGAGCACGGCGTAGTTGTGCCATCGGCCGTCGTTGGCCAGCTCGGTGGCAAAACCGGCCGGAGTATCGACCGAGCCGTTGTAGAGACTGACATTGCCAGTGCCGTCGCCGCGGATGAAAACCGAGAGGTTGCCGGGATTGGAGATCGTTCCGGCTATGGCGCCGGTGGTAATGTCCATGCGGTCGCCGGACGCCACCGCATCGAACTGGACCACGTATTGGCTCCGGAATCCGTACGGCACGCCGTAATCCACACCGCCGCCGGTCTGCGTGAAGCCGGTGGCACTGCCCGCGCCGCTCGAACCGGGGTACGCAGGCACACCATTCACCAGGCCGGGCGTCCCTGCTCCGTCAGCCGCAAAACTGAACTCTCCGATCCCTGCGCCCACTGACTGGCTCCGGAAATTCACCGACGGATGCCCGTGGGTGTTCTCGACAGCGTAGGCCGCGGCTGGCTGGACGGCGGCCACGTAAACGCGCGCCGCATTCGAGGCGCCGTCCGCGAACCCGGTGAACGTGTCGGTATAATCATAGACTCCGATCAGGCTGGACTGGCCGGCGGGCACCCCGCTTCCGCCCGAACCGCTCAAAACAGTGGCATGGCTGGTGGTGGCGGCGATCAGGGCGATCAGGCCGGTGGCAAGATGGGTCGGGGTATTTGTTTTCATCGAAGTGCGGGTCAAGAGAGGCATGGATTCGCAATCAAATCGGGCCGGGGTGGCCAGGCTGTGGTTGATTGAAGAGGGCGGCGGAAGGGCTGGTTCCGGGGATTTCGGCGAGAGTAAGAGTGTGTCACGATTCCGACAACAACTGAATTGCAATTCTTTGCCCGGGATCTGATTGGTGGCGCCGCGGGGCTCGGGGGCGGGGATGTGCCCGCGCTGGAGGGGATGCCGGCGGCAGTCTTTCAGCATATCGGAAATCGCCGTGACATGTCCGGCCTCTCCGGAAGGCACGGACCAGTGGCCTTCTGGTCCCTCGTGTCCCTTCGGTCCCTCCATCCTCACAAGCCGCGCCTAACCGAGCGACCAGGCCGGCAACTTGACGATGGCGCCTCCCTTGAGGGCGGACTGGTGCGCGCAAAGACCGGTCGCGGTCCAGTTCGCCGACTGCACGGCATTCGGGAACGGATCGCGGTCTTCGACCAGGGCCATGATGAACTCGTGCGCCAGATGCGGGTGGCTGCCACCATGTCCGGCGCCCTGCGTGAAGCTCAGGTGCGTGGCGTCGTCCAGATCGTACACGCCTTTCGTGGTGAACTGCCGGATCGCCTTCGGCAGCCGCTTGGCGTAGTCGGGCACCTCGATCAATTCGGGAATTTCCGGCTCGGGCTTTTTCGCCGTGTGCAGGACGTGCTTCTGGTGCTCGATGAGCGTCCACTCGAACGACCGCCTGGTGCCGTACACGTCGATGCTCTCGCGGTACTGCCGCGCGGTGTCGAAAAGCGACCGGATGATCCGCGCCGTCAGATCGGAATTCGCCACCTTGATGTGCGCCGTCTCGACCGCGAACGGCGAATTGTGGATCTTGGCGAGCGCCGGCCGGATCGTGCCGGAGCCGAAACAGCTCACGTACTCGGCCGGCTGACCGGCCAGCCCGAGCACCGGGCCGACGCAATGCGTCGCGTACCACATCGGCGGCAGCCCGGGCCAGTAGTTGGGCCAGCCGTCCATGTCCTGCTGGTGGCTGGCCTGCAGGAACTGCAGCTTGCCCAGCTTCCCCTTGTCACGCATTTCCTTGAGAAACAAATACTCGCGCGCATAGACGACAGTCTCCATCATCATGTACCGCAGCTTCGACTTCTTCACCGCGTCGACGATTTTTTTGCAGTCCTCGATGCTGGTCGCCATGGGGACCGTGCAGGCGACATGTTTGCCGGCCTTGAGCGCGGCCACGCTCATCCAGGCATGATCGGGGATGCCGGTGTTGATGTGCACGGCGTCGACCTCCGGATCCGCAAGCAGCGCCTTGTAATCGTCATACCGGCGTTCCACGCGAAAGGCGTCGCCGATGGCGTCCAGCTTCTTGCGCCTCCGCTGGCAGATCGCGTGCACGCGGGCGTGGGGGTGGCGTTGATAGATCGGGATGAACTCGGCGCCGAAACCGAGGCCGACGAGGGCGATGTTAATTTTCCGAGGGGATGGCATGGTGAGGGGCCGTATAGCCGGAAGACGCCCGCGGAGTCAAAGGTAATTTGCGCCACGGCGCCTCCAGCGCCGCAAGAATCTGAGCGCTCAACCCGGCATCGAGCCTGGAAACGGCCGGACACCCGGCCAGCGCCGGCCCGCGGACCGGCCCGGCGCGCCACGCCTCGACACGCGAGTCCAGGCGCCCCGCCACCTCCATGAGGCGCGCCCTCCCCGCGGCATCATCCGGATGCCGGGCCGCCACATCCGCGAGCACGGCCCGATAGTCGATCACCAATTGTCGCGCGAAGATCCGGCTGCTGATGTGCTGTGACGGCCAGCGCAAGTGCGACACCGGCACGAGCAGGCCGGCGTCGACCAGGCGGACACGGCCATCGGCGCCGGCCACAAAATTGCTCATGATGAAGTCGAGCACATGCCACCCGCGGCACCGGATCGCATCCAGAGTGTCGAAGAGCGCATCGATCAACGCGGCGGCCTCGGCAGGTCCCGCCGCCGCGATCCGCCGGTCCAGGAAATCGTCCGCGCGCTGGCGCCGGCCGGCCACCGCCCAGCGCGCCGACCACACGCGACTGGTGCCCGCAACGGCCCGCCCCGAGGCCACCGCCGGCCCGCGAAACACAGCGCGCCCCAGCAGCGCAAACGGCTCCAGCAGCCCGCCCAGCACCTCCAGCGCCTGCACCGGCGTGCGTGGATGCACAAGAACCCGTCCGAGCGCCGTTTGCCACGAGCGCCTCGGGATCTTCACCACCCAGCCCGTCGTGCCGAACACGAGGCTTTGCCCGCCGGTGGCCACAAAATCGAGCCATGGCGCCACCCCCACATCGCCATCGCGCAAAGCAGGCATTCCCGCACACCATTCGCCCCGGATCACAC
>CAZYHO010000046.1:7504-16903 GCA_964647495.1 uncultured Akkermansia sp.
GTGCCGATCGATCACCAGTCGGGCACGGCCGTGGTGACGGATGACACCCGCATCCGGGAAACGCTGCCGACCATCAACTATCTCCGCGAAAAGGGAGCGAAGGTGATCCTCATGTCACATCTCGGCCGCCCCAAGGGCAAACCATCCCCCGAGTTCTCGCTGCGTCCGGTCGCCGACCATCTGCACACCCTCATCGACCACCCGGTCGCCTTCAGCACCGGGGTCGTCGGCGCGATCCCCGCCCAGATCGTCGCCCACATGAAGGACGGCGACGTTGCCCTGCTGGAAAACGTCCGCTTCGAGCCCGGCGAGGAAAAAAACGATCCTGACCTCGCCCGCCGGCTCGCCGATCTCGGCGATGTCTTCGTGAACGATGCCTTCGGGTCGGCCCACCGCGCCCACAGCTCCACGGCCGGCGTGGCCGCCCACCTGCCCGCCGTCTCCGGTTTCCTCATGGAAAAGGAACTCGCCTACATGCACGACGAACTGCAATCGCCGGCCCGCCCGTTCGTCGTCATCCTCGGCGGCGCCAAGGTCAGTGACAAAATCAAGGTCATCGACCGCCTCCTCGAACAGGCCGATACCATCCTCATCGGCGGCGGCATGGCCTACACCTTCAAACTCGCCCTCGGCCAGCCAATCGGCAATTCGCTCAGCGAACCCGGCCTCGTCGGCACCGCCATGGCCGCCCTCGAGAAAGCCAAGGCGCGCGGCGTGAAATTCCTCCTGCCGGTGGACAACCTCATCGTCGAGCACCTCGACTTCGCCGCCAAAACCGTGAGCCCGGCCCGCTACACGCCGCCGGACAGCGGGATCCCTGACGGCTGGGAAGGCGTGGACATCGGGCCGGCGACCATCATGCAGTTCAGCGCGGAAATTTCACGCGCCCGAACCATCGTCTGGAACGGTCCGATGGGAGTCTTCGAAGTCAAAGAGTGCGCCCACGGCACGTTCGCCATCGCCGAAGCCGTGGCCGCCAACGCCTCGTGCAAATCGATCATCGGAGGCGGTGACAGCGTGAAGGCGGTCAAACGCGCCGGCGTCGCCGACAAGGTCACCTTCATTTCAACCGGCGGCGGCGCGAGCCTCGAGCTGCTCGAAGGCAAGCAACTCCCGGGTGTCACCGCCCTGCTCGACGCCTGATCCGACTGCGGATGCCATTTGCAGTGGCCCTGAAACTGCTTAAACAGGGCGGTGAGTTCTCATGTCCAAGCCCCGCAAACCCATCGTCGCCGCCAACTGGAAGATGTTCAAAACGCCGTCCGAGACGGCGGACTTTTTCAAGACCTTCCTCCCGGTGCTGGGCAACCTGGACGGAGTCGACGTGGTGATCGCGCCGCCTTTCCCGTGCCTGCCGGCGGCCAGCGAGCACGCGGGCAAAAGCATCGTCCGCATCGCCGCGCAAAACATGCATCCCGAGGCCAGCGGCGCCTTCACCGGCGAGGTGAGCGCCATCATGCTGCGCGAACTGTACGTCACCTACGTCATCCTCGGCCACAGCGAACGGCGCACGCTCTTCGGAGAGAGTGACGCCTTCATCAACCGCAAGGTGCTCACCGCCCACGCCTCGAATCTCAAACCTATCCTCTGCATCGGCGAAACGCTCGAGGAACGCGACGCGGGCAAAATCGAGGAAATCCTCTCCCGTCAGCTCGCCGCCGGCCTGGCAGGCGTCGATGACGACCAGGCGCTCGAAACCGTGCTCGCTTATGAGCCGGTCTGGGCCATCGGCACCGGACGCACCGCCTCCGCCGCCCAGGCCCAGGAAGCCCACGCCTTCATCCGCTCGGTCCTCGAAAAAACATACGACTCCGCCACTTCCCGCCGCATGCGCATCCAGTACGGAGGCAGCGTGAAACCGAGCAACGCCGCAGAACTGAGCGCCCAGCCGGACGTCGACGGTTTCCTCGTCGGTGGCGCCAGTCTCGAAAGCGGCAGCTTCTTCGAGATCATCCGTTCCACTGTCAAGTCCTCGACCGAAGGATGAAAACAGGCATTTTTCACTGATTTCTGCCGCCTTGGAGCGTTGATTCCGATGCAAAGGCTGCCGACACCCATGACTTCCCGCCAGCGCCCTCGTCCCCACCCACAGCCCGGCCGCCTCGTCGTCGGGGTTGTGCTCGACCTTGCCTGCAAACTGTGCGCCCTCACAGGCCTGGGCTCGATCGCCCTCGCTCTCGCCGGATCCCAGAGCCTGACCGACTGGAGCGAGACCGACCGCACCTGGGGGATCGTTTCCCTGGTCGCGCTGGCGGGCTATATTGTGTGTTCCGCCTGGAGGTACTATCACGGCAAGCGCACGCTGTGCAGCCTGTGCCGCGGACCGGTCTTCCATGTCCAGAGCAGCGCCAAGAGCCGCAGCGCCACCAAGTGGCCGGGTTTCGGTTACCGCGGAAGCATCGCGCTCAGCCTGTTCTTCACAGGCCGCTACAACTGCATGTACTGCGGCACACCGTTCCGGCTGAAAAAATGAGGCGACGCCTCACTTCGGCAGCTTCGCCAGGAATTTCGCCGGCTCGGCCTCGAACTCCGCGACACACGGCTTGCAGCAGAATTTGACCTCCTGGTCCTTGTAGACCTTCGTCACGATCGGACCCATGCTGCCCAGCTTGTTGTCCGAAACGATGCACGTCTCGAGCGGATACGGCTTGACGGACGCGCCGGCGATGGTGGTCCCGGCGGCGGTCGTGCTTTCACAGGAGGGCAGACAGGCGACGCTCAGAGCGAGCGCCAGTAGTGGCAATGTGATGGATTTCATAAGGCGATGTTTGTTTGGGTTCTTGTCGTTTTCGTCGTTTTCGTCGTTTTCGTCGTTGTTGTCGTTGTTGTCGTTGTCGTTTCGCTGATGCGTTGATCTGTGGATGTGATGAGGAGGATCGATGCCGGCCCGGCCGGCGGATGGGCGCGCGTTGTCAAAACCGGACGGTCACACCGGCGCCGAGCCCGAACCCGGAGTGGAACCGCGTGGTCAGTGAAATGGCTTTGGTCAGTGTGAAAGAGGCGCCGGCCGACCACTCCCACTCACTGCCGGTATCGTACTCGGCACGCCCGAACACACTGAGCCGGTCCGTCAGCAGCATGGCGTGGGAGACGCCGAGCCGGATGTCGGCCTCGCTGTCCACGGCGGCGCTTGTCTGAATGCGCAGCGGGAGGCGGTAGTCAAAACCGGCGAGCGCGCGGTCGCTTTGACCGTCTTCGTTTGTCAGCCGCGCCCCGGCGAATGCCTGGAAGTCGGGCGAGAAATACCGCTGATACAGGATGTCGACCTCGTATTCGGTGTCCGGCACGTTTTCCCAGCCGGCTTCCCAATCGACGAAGAAGTCGTGGCGCCCGTTCCGGACGGTGAGCCGGCCTTCGCTGAGATTGGAAAGCACGTCCGCCTCGCCCCACGCAAACCACATTTCATGGGCATGCGCGCCCAGGCTCCGGCTGTGAGTGGCGGCGGGCGCGCCGGTGTGCGGGGATCTGCGCGCATCTCCATGCGGCTCGCCGCCCGAGCCGGATTGACCGGCCTGGTGAGGGCTCGCCTCCTCGTAACGGAAGACGCGGCCCATGCCCGTCATCATGTGATAAAGGATGTGGCAGTGGAAAAGCCAGTCGTGCCGCTCGTTGGCCTCGAATTCGATGATCCGGCGCCCCATCGGAGGCACGTCGACGGTGTGCTTGAGCGGCGCGCGTCCTCCCTGGCCGTTGAGTACGCGGAAGAAGTGCCCGTGAAGATGGATCGGGTGGTGCATCATCGTGTCGTTGATGAGTTCGAGGCGAACGACTTCGCCGTGCCTCAGCGTGACCACACCGTCCTCCGCCATGGTCTTGCCATCGAAGGACCACATGTAGCGGCTCATGTCGCCGGTCAGCCGCATCGTGATCTCGCGGCGCGGCGCGCGCGCCGGCAGGCTCGTGTCGCGCCTGGCTTTCAACAGCGCATACGGAGGGCCGGGACGCGGCAGATTGACGGCCTTGCGAGGATCCTCGCTTTTGTCGGCCAGCGCCAGGTCGAGCATTTCCTCCATGGAATACAGGTTCGGCCGGGGCGGATCACTCGCCGCGTGGAAGTCGCCCTCGCCCAGGACCGCCGAGGTGTGTCCCGATCCATCCATCGCGGTGGCGCGCAGTTCCCAGGCCCCCGGGCGCGGGATGGTCACGATCACGTCATATGTTTCCGCAACGCCCATGAGCAACCGCGGCACCGACACCGGCTCCACGGGCATCCCGTCGGCTTCGATGATCCGGAGCGGACCGCCCGCCCAATGAACGTAAAAATATGTGGAAGCGGCCGCGTTCACCAGGCGCAGGCGGACGCGTTCGCCGGGCCGGCCGGGCACACGCCATTGCCGCCGGCCGTTGGCGAGGAAGGCGTCGTAGGCGACGTCGGCCACGTCCATCGGAGGCATCTTTCCCCACTCGCGCTCGAAGTAATCGGCAAGCGCGCCCGCCCGCGCGGCCCCGAGAATGGACGGCAAGGATCCGCGCCGGAGCAGGTAGTACTCGCTGCCGCGCGCCAGTGTGCGCATCACTTCATCCGGGTGCTCGTCGGTCCAGTCCGAAAACACGATGACCTCGTCGCGGTCGGCGCGGTCCGAGGCGGTCGGCGCGATTCCCGGCCGCGGACTCACGACGATGGCGCCGTACACGCCGCGTTGTTCCTGCAAATGAGTGTGCGAGTGATACCAATAGGTTCCCGCATGCCGCAGCACGAACTCGAATGTGTGCGTGGTGCCGGGACGGATCGGCGGCGTGGTCACGTGCGGCACGCCGTCCTGGGCGTTGGGCAGCAGCAGCCCGTGCCAGTGCGTCGATGTTTCCTCGCGCCTCAGGTCGTTGTGAACCCGGATGCGGGCGAGATCACCCTCCTGAAACCGCAGCACCGGGCCAGGCACGGTCCCGTTCACGGTGAGCGCCGTCACCGGCTTCCCCGCGGGACTCAGCACCTCTTCCGCGATGCGCAGGTCGTACTCGACCACACGGCCCGTGCGATACGTCTCCTTGCCGCAATCCGCACAGGCGAACACACGCGACGACACCGCGGGCCACAGCGCCAGGCACAGCCCGGCCAGGAATGGAATGAATTTCTGCATGATGATCCAGGAACAAACAGGTTCGGGAGGGCCACGGCCATGCCCTGGACTCGCGCGATCCACACCAGACCGCCGGGTCAGGGCACACCTCTTCCGCCAAGTCCCCGTCTCAGATCAAAAAGGCGCAATAACGTACCATAAACGGCACTGCCGCACCCTCGCAGCGCGGCTCCAAAGGCCGGCGCGGCGGCGCCAAATCACACCGCGCCATCGCCCGCGTGCCCAGCCTCCCGGCAATCACTTCCACCGGCGCCGCCAGCAGCGGAACATCGCGGCCACCAGTCGATGGCACCGGCGCGACCGGCGGCATCTCCTCCCGATCCGGCGCCTCCGCGCACGCACACGCATCCGCTGTTCCACCGCCGCTACAGCAACAACACACCCCCACCACACAAACCTCCCCACCCACCCGCTGCGACCCCACCCCCCCACAAGGCCACGCCCACACCGAACCCGCCTGCATCAGCAGGAACACCACCAACAGAATCCAGCCTCTCCAGACCATTCGCATACCTTTACACCATACCCCGGCGCCCCCGCCACCACAATGTGTCTCCGAATCAACCGGCCGATGTCCGGAAAATGCATAGGGTGACAGTCGATCTATGAGCGGATCGCGATCTTCCGGCGATGTCGATAATCAGGATCCCTTAACGACCGTAGCCCCCTCCCCTCCAGCCTCGGCCATCGCCACAGCCTCCCGATTCCGCCGCCGGTCCAACCGCCGCGCCAGTCGCCACCGGCCAGCGCCTGGAACGCCACCGGCCAGCGCCTGGAACGCCAGCGGGACCGCCCGCAGAGCGACACACGATTTACGGTCTGCATCCGCATAGGGTGACAGTCGATCTATGGGCGGATCGCGATCTTCAGGCGATGTCGATAATCAGGATTCCTTAACGATCGTAGCCCCCTCCCCGATAGCGGGGAACCACTTCCTGCCTGGCCTTGACCTCTGTTCCAAAACCGAGGACAATGTCCGGCAGGCGCGCCTCTCCAGCTTTCATGGCCCAGCTCGGCCCGGGTTCTTCTTCCGGATTCCCGGGATCGGGAATTCAATTTGCCGGGACTTTCTGCTGGGACTTTTGGGCTGTCCGGCCTATTTTACAGGCGGCCATGAAAAATTCGCGCCCGTGACCGCGTCGTCTGTGCATGAACGATCCCGCCAAACCGCCCGTGCCTCTGCCGCCGTCATGTGACGGCTCCGACCCATCCACCCAGCGGTCGGCGCGCCGCCGCATGTTCACTCCGATCGATTCGGATGCCGCCCGCCGCCGGCCCGGATTTGTCCACATCGCGCCCACCGCGGCGGCACTCGACGAGCGCGCGGATGCCCCGCTCCGGATCGCCGGCAGCCCGACGCCGCGCCCCGCGTTCGCGCCCAATCCCATGATCATCCTGCTGAAGCACCTCCGATTTCATTTCGATCCCGGAGTGGTGGACCGGCGTGCCGGTCTCCTGGCGCGCGCCCTTGGCCTGACCGCCCTGGCCTCTGTCGTCGCCTTCGCCCTGGGTGCCAGCTTCACCTACCGCGCCTCGAGTGTGGCCGATCCGGCCGCGGCCGCCCGTTCATCCCTGTCACCCGCCGAACCGCCTGCTCCAACGCCTTCCGGAATCGCCGCCTCCGTGGATGAAGCGCTCGCCGCTCTCCACGGTTTCCTCGCCGCCGATTCTCCCGGGGCCCGAAGAGCCGCCATCGGCGCCACCGGGCCGCTCCCGCCGTGCCTCGCCGCCCCTGGCGCCATCGACGCCCTCGCCGGCGCCACCGTCGCCCGCGACCAGGCCCGGTTTCATCTCGCCGGCCCGGTGAAATTCGTCCTGGTCCCGCTCACGCATGCCGACGGGTTGCCGCACACCGCCGCCATCCTCAACCGCGGTGACGGGTGGCGTGTCGACTGGCGCAGCGTGATCACCCCCGAACGAGTCGGGTTTCGTGAATTCCTCGCGAGCCCATCACCTGCTCCCTCCCCGTTCCGTGTGCTGCTTTCACGCGCACCTGACGGCCGATGGTCGCTGGCCCACCCCCGTTCCTCCAGCGACCTCCAGCCTGTCGACGTCGCCGCCCATTCGCGTGTCGAGTCCGAATTGGCCGAGGCCCTCGCCTCGCACGGCGGACCGCCGCTGGCGGTGGATATTTTCCTGGCCACCGACCCGGCGCGCCGATTACACATCGTCGACTGGACGAAGGACAAGTGGTCCCTGTAACCCATGACCGAAACCCTTCTCGACTATCCTCTCGAAGGCCCCCCGCTTCCCTTGCCGGAAGCGAACCCGGCCCCCTTCAGTGCGCCCGCCATGGCCGAGGTGCTTCTCTCTTTGAGCCGCTCGCTCAACCCGCGATGGCGCCAATGCTACGGCCCCCCCGCGCCGGCCGCCGCTCCCGACCGCGAACACGCCGCCCTCCGCCTCGGCATCATGACCGCGGAATTGTTCTTCGCCGCCTACGCCCGCGACAACAGCCAGGCAGGCCAGCAGCTCTCGGACACCGCCGCCGTCGAAAAGCTCCTCGGCATCAGCGAGCCCACCCGCCCCCGCCACCTGCTCCTCCAGGCGCTCGGCGAGGCCGGTGAATGGGACGCCTTTCGCCGCAGCATCCAGGCCCTGACCGAGGAACAACGGCTCGTCCTCGAAGGCCAGCGCGACCAGGATCTCGCCCGCCTCCTCCCGGTCGCGGCATGGCTCCGCGTCCTCGAAGTCGAAGCCACCTTGCTCGCCAGCTCTTCCGCGCCTACACTCGACGCTGTCGGCCTGCATCCCCAGGTCGTCGAATGGCTCATCGGCGAGCTGGAGAAGCTCGACTCCCGCGTGCGCGAAAACCGCTCCGTCAACCGTTGCGTCCACGTCTGCAACCGCCTCGCCCAATTGCTCCAGCAACCGCCCACCGAAGCCGGCCGCCGCGACAAGCTCGCCGAAATCCTCCAGTCCGCCCTCGCCCGCCTGCATACGCCATGATGACCCGCCGCGACGTCCTCACACTGGCCGCCGCCACGCTGGTGCCGGCCGTTCTCCCCCTGCGCACCGCCGCTCAGGAAGTGACACCGGTCGACTTCGCCATGCTCGCCCGCCGCCGCGCCCTGGAGGCCACCCGCCGCCTCGCGTCCGAAGGCTGGAAGGTCCGCGACGACCTGCTCGCCCTCCACCTCGAACCCCGGGCCACCCACGTCTGCCCTGTCCACCTCATCGGCGGCGTGGAATACGTCTTCGTCGCCACGATCCGCCCGGTCGAGGGGCGTCTCAAAATCCGCCTCCTCAACGAAGATGGCCTGCCGCTCGCCTTGCCCCTCCCCGAACAACAGACGAAAATACAGGCCGTCTGGCACTCTTGCCCGGCCACCCGCCGCGCGCTGCTCGAATTTGCCGTCCCTTGGGATGCCGCCGCCGGCGACATCGCCGCACTCTATGTCTATCGGTGATCGTGAACACTGATGCCAATCCCGTTGCAACGCTTCCGGGCGTATGAAATCGCCGAGGATCCGGGAGGAACCTCGCTGGAGTTGTGGCGTTCCGACCGCGAGGTGGTATGCCTGGCGTCCGAACCGGCGCGGCAGCGATGGGTGGAGCTTCATGTCGTGGCCGGTGTCGATACACAGGATCCATCGGAGCTGGCGGCCGCGGAGACATTCCGAACACACATCCAGGCGCTGCTTCGGGTGCGCGACCGGCGGGTGCTGGAAGTGCTCGAGGCCGGGGAGGACGAAGGCGCCTTGTTTTATGTCACGGAGTTTGTCGATGGCGAGCCGCTCGATGCGTACCTGGCGCGATGCGCGCCATTGCCCGCCTGGTGGGCCGTCGAGCTGGCGCGCCAATTGACACGAGGGCTGGCCGTCTTGCGGGCCGCACCCGCGATGCTGGCGCGCGTTCAGGTCTTCAACGCGCGGCTGACGATGGAAGGGGAATCCACCGCCGACACCCTGGTCAAACTGGCCGGCTTCGACCTGGGTGGCCCCGCAAACTCAGCCGCCCCACCGCAAGGCGCAGAAGAGCACGCCATCCGCGAAGTGGGCAGCCTCCTTTGCTACGCCTTGAGCGGGCTGCCGGCCGAACAAATCACCGCCACCCGGTTGTCGGCGCTCCCGCTGCCCCCCGAGGTGGGCGACTTGCTGGGCCGCCTGCTCGGACGACCGGGACGCACGGCCCTGCGCGAACTGACCGCACTGCAGGCGGCGTTGACCGCCTGCGCGCTCTCGCCCTCGCTGACCACCTCCTCCGCCCGCCTGCCGCCCGCGTTGCGGCCGCGGCTTCCTCTCGCGGCTCACTTCCCCACGCTGGCCGGGCTCGCCGCGGAAATCGGAGAGCGTCTGCGCCTGGAACGCTCCGGTTTCGA
>CAZYHO010000047.1:0-16710 GCA_964647495.1 uncultured Akkermansia sp.
GGTGGCGCTGGCGTTTCGGAAGCTGATGGCGGAGGGGAAGGTAAAGAAGAACCCGCTGAAGCAGTTGGTGGCGGCGGTGAGCGCCGGATTGATCGGGGGCACGCCGATGCTGGATCTGTGCTACGTGGAGGACAAGGATGCGGCGGCGGATTTCAACGTGGTGATGACGGAGAACGGGGAGTTCGTGGAAACGCAGGGCAGTGGGGAGGAAGCGACGTTCAGCTTTGACCAGATGATGGCGATGCTGGAGCTGGCGCGTGGCGGGATCGCGCAGCTTGTTGAGAAGCAGAGAGCGGCGATTGGGGAGGGGATTTGAGATTTGACATCTCAGATGATGCCTATTGGGCGCTGCGCTCGAAGGTTTCCTGGTAGCCGCCGAGGTGGGCGAGGGCTTGGCCTACGAGGTAGAGCGAGCCGCAGATGAGGACGGGTGGATGGCCGGGGCCGCGCGGGACGAGGGCGAGGGCACCGGCGAGCGACTCGGTGAGGCTGGCTCCGGCGGGGGCGTGGGCGGCGAGTTCCGAGGCGGGCACGGCGCGCGGGCTGTCGACGGTGGTGAGCACAAAGCGGCCGGCGATGGGGGTGAGGGCGGCGAGGATTTCGGCGTGGTCTTTGGTGGCGACGGCGCCGAAGATGACGACGGCCTTTTCGGCGCCGAATGTTTCGCGCCAGGCGGCGGTGAGGGCGTGGGCGCCGTGCGGGTTGTGGGCGCCATCGAGCACGACGCGTCCGTCCCGGCCGAGGCGCTGGAAACGGCCGGCCCACTCGACGCGCGCGAGCGATTCAGGCGGGGCGGCCAATCCGGCGGCGCCCATGGTCGCGAGGGCCAGGGAGGCATTCCACCGCTGGTGCGCGCCGGCGAGCGAGACCGGCCCGGTCCAGGGGAAATCGACCATGGTCAGAGGCGCTTCCATCCGGGAGGCCACTCGTTCGATGACGTCGAGCGCGGCCGGATCCTGCGGCGCGCTGACGACAGGCACGCCGCGCTTGATGATGCCGGCCTTCTCTGCGGCGATCGCTTCGAGCGAATTACCCAGCCACTGGCGATGGTCGAGGCTGATCGGCGTGATGGCGCAGGCGAGCGGGGTGAAGGCATTGGTGGCGTCAAGGCGGCCGCCCATGCCGGTTTCGAGGACGACGACCTGGGCTCCGGCGTCGCGAAACCACCACATGCCCAGCGCCGTGGTGATCTCGAAAAAGGTCGGATGCGGCTGCCAGGCCGAGACCTTTTCGCGGAGCACGCGCAAACGGCGAGCGGCTTCGGCATCGGGTATCGGCTGGCCATCGACGCGGATGCGCTCGGTGAAGTGCACCAGGTGCGGGGAGGTGAAGAGCCCCGTTGCATGGCGCCCGGCGCGGCTGAGCGCATCGATCATGGCGCAGACCGACCCTTTGCCGTTGGTGCCGGCGACGTGGATGATGCGCTGGGCCTTGCCCGGCAGGCCGATCAGGTCGATGAGCCGCCGCATCGTCTCCAGCCCGAGCTTGATGCCGACGAGCTGCGTCCCGTAGAGCCACTCCAGCTCCCGGGCGAAATCGGACGACGGCGCGGCGGTATTTCCCTCTGACCCGGACACGGGGGCAGGGTGCGGACGAAGGCCCCTCTGCAAAGCGAATTCGATCGATCCGATCGAAGCGATTGCGTTTCGGGGCCTCCGGTGTTCTGATGGCCGGGCATCGACCAGACGCCATGAATCAACTGCTGCGCATTCTGATCTGGACGGGGATTTCCTTGCTGGGCGCGACGGCGGTCGCCGTGGCGGCGCTGCAAAGAGACGAGCCTGTCAACGCCCTGTGGATCGTCGTGGCCGGCGGCTGCACGTTCGCGGTCAGCTACCGGTTTTATTCGGCGTGGCTGATGGCGAAAGTGCTCACGATCGACGATCGCCGGGCGCCCCCCGCGGTGACGCAGGCGGACGGGAAGGACTACGTGCCGACGAACAAGTGGGTGGTGTTCGGGCATCACTTTGCGGCGATAGCCGGCCCCGGGCCACTGGTCGGGCCGGTGCTCGCGGCGCAATTCGGCTATCTGCCCGGCGTGCTGTGGATACTGGTCGGCGCCACGCTGGGGGGCGGGGTGCACGACGCGGTCATTCTGTTTTCCTCGATGCGGCGCGGCGGCAAGTCGCTCGGTCAAATGATCAAGGAGGAACTGAACCCGGTCATCGGGCTGGTGGCGATGATCAGTCTGCTCGGGATCATGACGATCCTGCTGGCCGTGCTCGGGCTGGTCGTGGTCAAAGCGCTGAACGAGAGCCCATGGGGGCTCTTCACGATCGCATGCACCATTCCGCTGGCGATGGCGATGGGCCTGGCGATCAAGTCCGGGCGCCTGAGCGTGGGGCTGGTGTCGGCCCTCGGGGTGATCGGGCTGCTGCTCGCGGTGGCGGGCGGCAAATACCTGACGCCCGAGATGAAAGCGGCGCTGACCTGGTCCGAGCCCAGCCTGGCCTGGGCGATCATGATTTATGGATTTGCGGCGGCGGTGCTGCCGGTCTGGCTCCTGCTGGCGCCGCGCGACTACCTGAGCACGTTCATGAAGCTGGGCACGGTGGTTTTGCTCGGGATTTTCATCGTTCTGGTGGCGCCGCCGCTGCGCATGCCCGCGGTGACGCCGTTCATCGACGGATCCGGGTGGGTGGTGCCGGGGCCGGTTTTCCCGTTCGTATTCATCACGATCGCGTGCGGCGCCGTCTCGGGGTTTCACTCGCTTATTTCCAGCGGCACGACGCCGAAGCTGCTGCAGCGCGAGTCGTCGATCCGTCTGGTCGGCTACGGCGCGATGGTGACGGAAATGATGGTGGCCTTGATGGCGGTCATCGCGGCGTGCGCGCTCGAACCCGGCCAGTACCTGGCGATCAACACGCCGCCGGTGCCCACGCCCGAAGCGGCCATCGCGCGCATCAACGCCGCGCACGACGGGCGGTATCCGGTGACACTGGCCGAGATGCAACGGCTGGCGGCGGATCTCGAAGAGCCGACGCTCATCGGCAAGACAGGCGGGGCGCCGACCTTTGCGGTGGGCATGGCGCACATGTTCGCGCAGGTCATCCCGGGCAAGGGCATGCTCGCGCTGTGGTATCACTTTGCGATCATGTTCGAGGCGCTCTTCATCCTGACGACGCTCGACGCCGGCACGCGCGTCGGCCGCTTCATCCTCCAGGATTTGCTTGGCACCCTCTGGAAACCCCTCGGCAACACCCGGTCGTGGCTCGGCAACGTGACCGCCACCGGCCTGCTCGTCGCCGGCTGGGGGTATTTTCTCTACCAGGGCGCCATGGACAAGGAAGGCATCGCCAAGAGCCTCTGGCCCATCTTCGGCATCGCGAACCAGCTCCTCGCGGTGATCGCCTTTTGCCTGGGCACGACCGTCCTTATCAAAATGGGGAGGGCGCGCTACGCGTGGGTGACGATCGGGCCGCTCGTGGTTCTGACGGCGGTCACGTTCACCGCGGGCTGGATGAAACTCTTCTCGCCGCTCGCCGCCGGCTTCCTGCCCGCGCTCCGCAGCCTGACCGCCCAGGTCGAAGCCGGCGCCGCACCCGCCACGGCCGCCCGCACCATGCTCAACCTGCGCGTCGACATCGCGGTCACCGCGTTTTTCATGCTCGCGGTCGGGTTCATCGTCGCCGCCTCGGTCGTCGAGTGGATCCGCCTCGTCCGCGGCACAAAGCCGATCGTTCTCCGGGAAAGCGAGTTCATTTCCCTCAGCGAACCGGCGTGAAGAGCCGCCGGACCGAGGCGCCGCGATGCCCGCCCGCACCCGGCGCGTTGGAGAAATGCGGGAGCGCCATAGGAATTTCCTTGAAATGCCGTCATCGAGCGCTAAAAAGCCCGCCCGGTCCGGGGAATTTGGTCTTCGCCAAGTTTTTTCTCGCCAACGCGGACGAAAATCGCCATTCTCTCCGTTTCACCCCTCAGACATCTGATTATGAAGTCCCCCTTTGATTTCAGACGCATCCTGGCCACCGTCGCGGTGGCTGCCGGGCTCGCCGTCCCCATGGCCGGCGCCCAGGATTCCAAGGCCGAGAAACTGGTCGATATCAAATCGCCTGTGATCCAGGCCCAGCAGACGCCCGACATCAAGGCCGCCGGGGTCAAAGACAAGCGATGGAAACCAAAAGACTGGCTGGAGTTCGAGGTGCCCTTCGTCGCCAGCGCGCCACGCAACGTGCGCAATTTCACGAGCTTCGACACGCTCACGTTCAAGTACTACCTGTTCCTCAGCAACGCGGACAAGGAGAAGAACCGCATTCTGACCGCGGAAATCGTGCACGTGAACGTCCCCGCGAACGAAGCGCTGGCCTCCGTCGTTTATCTGTCCCCGTCCGCGGTGCTCAACCTGACCGGGAACTCCCGGGTCGCCCCCAACGCCGTGACCCTGTGGGCCGTCGAAGTCGTCCACGACGGGAAAACGGTCGGTTTCCTCTCGTCGGAAGGCAAGACCCCAGGCGATGCCAAGGCCGAGTGGTGGAAGGCGTCGAGTGCGCCGCCCACGGTGGCCGGCGTGTTGAAGAACAAGATGGAGACACCCTTTGCTCCTCTCTGGGGGGATTACCACGCCGAAGTCCAATCCCACAAATAACGCGCAGACTCGTCCTGATGGCCCGGATTGCCGGGCCACGGGAACCCGTGTTTCAGGCGGCACCTGTACCTTTCGCTCATGGCTGACAAGAAATCGCACCTCACCCTCAATTTGGGTTCGCAACGTCTCGGACTCGCGCGCTTCCACGCCAGCGGCAAAGGGACCCTCACTCTCACCAATTACGCGATCACCGACCTCGGTGGCGACCCCGCCACCGATTCCGCCCGCAGCCCTCAGTTGGCGGCCGCCATCAAGGGGCTTGCCGCCCAGGTCAAGGGCGCCAAGGAGCCGGTCCGCTACGCGATTGCCGCCCAGCCGGTTCTGAGCAAGTTCGTCAAGCCGCCGCCGCTGGCGCCGGACAAGATGGACGAAGTGATCGGGTTCGAGGCGCAGCAGGCGATCCCGTTCCCGATCAACGAGGTGTGCTGGCATTACCAACGCATTGGCAAGGACGAGAGCATCGGGGACACGGAGGTTGTCATCGCCGCGGTGAAGAAAGATCTCCTCGGGGACATCAACGAGGCCGTTGAATCGGTGCCGCTGACCACGGAGGGCGTGGACATCGCCCCGCTGGCGCTTTACAACGCATTCGCCTTCAATTATCCCGACCTCACGCAGCCGGCCCTGCTCATCGACCTCGGGGCGCGCACGGTGAATCTGCTTTACATCGAGCCCGGCGGGAAATTTTTCTTCCGCACCATCAACAATGCCGGGGGAGCCAACGTCACGAGCAGCATCGCGAAGGAGTTCGGCATCGAATTCAACGAGGCAGAGGAACGGAAGGTTGCCCAGGGGTTTGTGGCGCTCAGCGGCTACGCCGACCATGAAGATCCGGAGCTGGCGGCGCTCTCCAAGGTGATCCGGAACGCGCTCACCCGCACGCACGGCGAAATCGTCCGCACAACGAACCTCTACCGCAGCCAGCAGGGAGGCAGCGCGCCCGAAATCGTTTTTCTCGCCGGCGGCGGCGCCTCACTGCCGTACGTCAAAGAATTCTTCGAGGAAAAACTGAATCTGCCGGTCCAGTTCTTCGATGCCCTGCGCAACGTCCAGATCGGCGGCAAGGTGAGCCCGGAGTCGGTCGCCGGCGATCGGCACCTCCTCGGCGAGGTGGTCGGACTGGCCCTGCGTGGCAGCCTGGCTTGTCCGATGGAGCTTGATCTGGTCCCGCCGGTCGTCGAAGTGCGGCGCGACAACGCGCGGCGCAAGCCGTTTCTGTATGCGGCGGCGGCGAGCCTGCTCGGTCTGCTCGGGGCCGGGTGGCTTTACAACAATTCTGCCGCCACCGCGCTGAACCGCCGCGCCGGCGAACTCGCCGATACGAAGGCCGAGCTTTCGCGCTGGGACTCCCGGATCGCCGCGGCCGACGCCCAGGCCCAGAAAGAACTGGCCCGCGCCGACTATCTCCAGACCTCGGTGCTCGACCGCACCTACTGGATCGAGCTGTTCAACGAACTGAACACCGTCCGCAAGAACGACCTCATCTGGATCACCCAGATCGAGCCGACCGCGGCGGAGAAATCCATCACCCCGCCGCTGATCACATCCGGTGGCGATGTCAAAACCTCCACTTTCGACGATCCGTTGTTCGAGTCCTCCCCGTCGTCCAAAGGACCCAGGACCCCCACACGAGGACCCGCCACCGCGGCCGCGGCCGCCGAGGCGCCGATCGACGGAGTTCATATCTTCGGACTCTACCGCAACCACGAGAATCCCCAAGGGAACCGGGTCGTCACCGAGTTTTTCGAAGATCTCCAGAAGAACAGCAAGTTTTTCGAGTTCGACGAGAAAATCGAGTTGGCTCAATACATCAAGACGGACAGCCCGGACGACAGCTACTGGGCCTCCACCTTCGAAATGCGTTTGCCCCTGAAGCGCAAAATCAAGGTTTCCGCCGACACCAAACGCGCATCGAACTGACCCATGGACTCGCTCAAACAGAACAAATTCCTGAGCACCTATCTGGTGGTCGTCCTGCTCGGCGTGCTGGCGCTCGGGTACCTGCTATACTCCAGCCTCAGCAACAACAAGGCGGCCGCGGCAGCGTACCAGAGCGAACTGGATGCCGTCACCGCCCTCCAGCGAAAGCCCCTCTTCCCCAACGAGGCGAACCTGAAGAAGCGCCAGGCTCAGGTCGAGGAGTTCGCGGCCAAAGTCACCGAACTCCAGGACTCCCTGCGCCAGTCCCAGCCACCGCTCGACACCGAGGCGTCCAGCGACAAGTTCCAGGCCACCTTGACCGACACCCTCAGCGCGATCAAGGCGCAAGCGGAATTGACCAAGCTGAACAGCCGTGCCGGCTCCGATTTCGATCTTGGTTTCGGAAAATACCTCGCCAATCTGCCACCGCGCCAGGCAGTGCCCGATCTGCTCTACCAGCTCGGCGCCATCGACGCCATCGTCCGCACCATGCTCACCGACCGGGTGAGCAGCATCGACGACATCAGCCGCACCGAACTCGACGTCGAAACCGCAAGATCAGAATCGGCCGCCGACTCCCGGCCCGCCGCCGGCCGCGCGGCATCGACGCGGGGCGCCACCGGCTCGACGGCGGCGCTCGCCGAGGATCTCGTCTTCAAGCGCTACCCGATGCAGGTCCGGTTCACCGGCAGCCCGCGCAGCGTGCAGGACGTTCTGAACCACCTGGCCGCCAGCCAGGACTATTTCTACGCCATCCGGAGCATCCGCGTCGAAAACGAACGCAAGGCCCCCCCCGCAAAGGGCACGTTCGAATCTGCCACGGACGAGGCCAAAAAGGATTCGGACATCGTGCTTGGCGGCGAAAAAGTGTCGATCTGGCTGGCGGTCGACCTGATCCGCATCCTCGAGCCCTCGCTCGCCGCCGACGAAAAGAAAACAGCCGCCAGATAACCCTCGCTGCCCCATCCATCGCGCCCACTTTCCATGAACTGGATTCAAAAGCATTACGAACGCGCCTTCCTGATCATCGCCGCGGCCCTGGCCCTGCTCGGGTCGGCATGGATCATCCTGAAAGCCACCGGTTTTTCTTCCCGCTTCGAGACCGCCGAAGTGGTTCCTAATAACAATCCGCCGCCGCTCGTTGCCGACGCCGTGACCGAGGCCATCAAGCGCGTGCAGTCCGTCCCCCAGTGGCCGGTCAATCCGGATACCCCGCTCTTCTCGTCCACTCCGTTCCTCGTCATGAACGACCGGCCGGACGAGCCGTTCCGCATGCGCGACCCCCAGAGCGCCAAACTCCGCGATCCGGTGCCCAACGTCTGGCTTGTCGACAATGGACTGGATTTCACTGCGATCGACGTCCTTGCCCAGGATCCCGACCGCGACGGGTACTCGAATCTCGATGAATGGGAGGCCGGCACCGATCCCAATTCCAGCCTCAGCCAGCCAGGCTGGGATACGAAGCTGTACTATTCCGAGCGCCTTGAAGAACCGCTGAGAATCCGCCTCAATTCCTCCAGCGACGGCACCTGCTCGATCGCCTTCATCACCACCAACCCCGACGGCACGGACAACCGCATCACCGAGTTCATCAAGGTCGGCGGCTCATCGGTCCGTTTCGAGCGGGACCGCTTCACGATCATCGACGTCAAGATCGAGCAGATCGAGCGATTCGGCTCCACATCCCCGCTCCCGGTCGCCACCATGACAGACGCCAAGGACCGGAAAGGAAACAAGATCCGCCTTGTGCAGTTCGCCTCCGTCGAGCACCCGACCTACGCCGCGAAATTCGAGTACACGCTGACCGGGCAGACATTCGAGGTAAAAGAAGGTGAGGATTTCGAGCTGAGCAAACCCGCGCTGACGACCATCACCCTCAAGGAAATCGCCGAGGACCATGTCGTCATCGAATACGTCCCCGAGGGCAGCGACGACCTCGTGCAGAAGACCAAGAAGCTCGGCCCTCCGCCAAGAATTCCGTAGTCCCCCTGAGTGAAATTCCCAAGACCCGTCAAAAAGATCCTTGCCCGTCCAATACCTTTCCTCTAAGCATCGCCCCATTATTCACATGAGACCATCAGTGCACTCCTCGCTCACCAACCGTGGCCTTGCGGCTGCATTCCTCGCCGCCCTCACCCCATGGGCGCCGACGACAACCACAAGCCACGCCGGTGAGGGAGCCGATTCATCCACCGTTGGGATCGCCGAGCGCGAAGTCATCCGCCGCCAGCAGCGCGTCGCCCAGGCCCTGGAGGAAGAAGCCGCCGGTGACAGGGCCATGGCCGACCGCGATTACGAAGCGGCCGTTGGAAATTATCGGGCCGCCCTGGACCTCGTTCCCGAGTCGGACCTTTTCCGCGACCACCGCCAGCGCGTCATCACCAAATTCGCCGATGCCAGCGTAAAACTGGCCGAGCAGCGAGCCAATGGCGGCGAATTCGACGCCGCCCGCACTCTCCTCAACAATGTGCTCGCCATCGACCCGAATCACCGCGGCGCCAAACGCCTTTTGAGCCGCCTCGACGATCCGGAGTGGTTCAATATCGCGCTCACGCCCGAGCACATGGAGAATGTCCGCGAGGTGCAGAAAAACCTCGACCTCGGGATCGGGTACTACAATCTGGGGAATTTCGACAAGGCGCGCGATTCCTTCAACCGTGTCCTCGCGATCGATCCCTACAACACCGCTGCGCGCCAGCAGCTCGAACGCTCCGAACGCAGAATCAGCGACCACCTGCTTTCCGCGCGCAGCCACACTCGCGCCAAGATGCTGCGCGAGGTCGACGAACAATGGGCCACTGCCGTGCCTTCCCTCACCGCCGGCGGCGCCTTGGCCGATATCGACATCGGTGGAGGCATCGACAGTTCGCAGGTGATCCTCGACAAGATGCGCCGCCTGTACATCCCGAGTATCGATCTCGATCAAAACACAGTGGAGGAAGCCGTCGAGTACCTGCGCATCAAGAGCCGCGAACTCGATGTGACCACCACCGATCCGAACAAGAAAGGGGTGAACTTCATCCCGCGCCTGCCCGCCACCGGAACCCTGCCCCGGATCACGCTCAATCTCTCCAACGTCCCGCTCGAAGTGGCCGTCAAGGCGGTGGCCGATCAGGCCGGTTTGCGGATGCGGGTTGACTCCCACGCGGTTATCATCTCGCCCGCCGACACAGACCAGGAACTGTACACCAAGGTCTTCCGGGTGCCGCCGGACTTCCTGAGTTCCAGCGTCTCGGGCGCGGCGGATGCGGCTGACGCAGGGGGTGATCCATTCACGACCGGGGACACGACGGGCGGCTCGGCGCTTCGCCCGCGCGCCAATGCCATGGATATCCTGAAACAGGCGGGGATCGAATTCCCGCAGAACGGCAGCGCGTTCTTTAGCGCGTCGAACTCCACGCTCACCGTCCGCAACACACCGGCGAACCTCGATCTTGTCGCCAACTTCGTGGAAGGCATGACGACCAAGGTGCAGAAGATGGTCCAGATCACCGCCAAGTTCATCGAGGTGAACCAGAAAAACACCGATGAATTCGGCTTCGACTGGCTTATCGGCGCGTTCGACGTGAGCAGCGGCGTGTTCGCTTCAGGCGGCACGGCGGGGAACCGGGCTGCCGGTCCTGTCGGCAGCGCGGCCTGGCCTTTCGTGCCGCCGGGCCAGGGGACGACCGCCCTGCCTGTCGGCGGCGGGAATATCGTCACGGGCGGCAACCGGTCCGGGGACAATGCGATTTCGAACAATGCGATCGACGGGCTGCTCACGGGCAACACGGTGGCCGAGGGCACGCCGGAATCCAGCGTGGCGCCCGCCATTTTCGGTGTTGCCGGCGTTTTCACGGATCCGCAGTTCCAGGTCGTCCTCCGCGCCCTCAACCAGAAGAAAGGCACGGACCTCCTCACCGCCCCGCAGGTCACCACCCGGAGCGGTCAGCGAGCCAAAGTCGAGGTCATCCGCGAATTCATCTATCCGACCGAATTCGAACCACCGGAAATTCCGCAAGATTTCGGCGGTGGCGGCAGCCTGTTCGGCGGCGGCGGCACAGGCCAGGCCGGCGGCGGATTCCCGGTCACGCCCACGACCCCGACCGCTTTCGATACGCGGAACACCGGTGTCACCCTCGAAGTCGAGCCGATTCTCAGCGGCGATGGCTACACGATCGACCTGACGCTGGCTCCGGAAGTCGTCGAATTCGAAGGGTTCATCAACTACGGCAGCCCGATCCAGACATCGGCCGTCGATGCCCTCGGCAATCCGACGACCATCATCCTGACCGAAAATCGCATCGAACAGCCGGTCTTCTCCACCCGGAAACTGAGCACATCGGTCACCATCTGGGACGGCATGACGCTCGGGCTGGGCGGCCTCATTCGCGAGGACGTGCAATCGGTCGAGGACAAAGTGCCGATTTTCGGTGACATTCCGTATGTCGGCCGCCTGTTCCGCACGAAAGCCGATCAGTTTTTCAAGAAGAACCTGATGATGTTCGTGAAGGTCGAAGTGATCGATCCGTCCGGCCAGAGGGTGAACGTCGGCCGCGGAGGGACCTCGCCAGATGTGGGCGGCGCCATCGGCGGACCGGATCCGGCACTGCTCCCTCAGGCCCCTGAAGCAAACTTCTGAGCGCGAGGCACACCGTCACGGTGACCTCGAGTATCCTCCCGGTGGCGGGCGAAGGCGCGGGCCTTCGCCTGCTTTTAGCTTTTTTGATTGATTCCCGCGCCTGAGCCGGTCGGGCGATCCCGGTCTTGCCCCGGCGCCTCTCCGATACCGATGATCACCGTGTGCCTCACCGGTGGGGTCGCCACCGGCAAAAGCCTTTTTGTTTCGTTCCTGCTCGCCCTGCAGCCGGATGTTCAAGTGTTCGATTGCGATGCCGCCGTCCACGCTCTCCTGGCAGACCCCGCGTGGGCCGGCCTTGTGGCGGACGAATTCGGCCCCGGGGTGCTCGCTTCCGACGGATCGGTCGACCGCGCGCGGCTCCGGCCGGTCGTTTTCGCGGATCCCGCCGCCCGGCGCCGCCTCGAAGCCCTGCTCCACCCTGAGGTCCGCCGCCAGTGCGCCGCCGCCCGGGCACGCGCAGAGGCCTCCGGGGCCACGCCGCTTTTCCTCGCCGAGGTCCCGCTTCTTTACGAATCAGGATTTGACGTGGCCCGGGATTATGAAATCGTTCTGGCAGCCAGCCCGCACGTCCAGCGGGATCGCTTGCGGCGAATTCGCGGTCTCGATGACCAGTTGGTCGACCGGATTCTCGCGGCTCAATGGCCAATCCTGGAAAAAGTGCGCCGCGCGCACCTTGTGGTCTGGAACGAAGGAAGCATCCCATGCCTGAAGAGACAAGCATCGTGCCTGATCCGGCACCCGTGGCTGTCGCCCTGAGCGATACCGCCGCCACTCCCGCCGCCGCCGCCACTCCCGCGGCTGCCGGCGACCCGGCTGCTGCCGCGCCACCCGACGCCGGCGCCGCCCCTGCCGCGCCGCCCCCGCCGGAACGCATCGACCTGCATGTGTTTCAGAAGAACACGCTGGCGAAGCTGTACGAACTGGGCGCGTCGCTCGGCCTTCGCGTCGGCGGCAGCCGCTCCAAGCATCAGTTGGTTTTCGACATCTGCTGCCACTGGGGGCGTCGCGGCACCGTCTTCGAGTGCCACGGCGTGCTCGAGGTCACCCGCGACGGCTACGGCTTCGTCCGCGACCCGATCTACAGTTTCCTCCCGCAACCGGACGACGTTTACATTTCGCCGAACATCATCCGCCGCTTCGGGCTCAAAACCGGCAATTTCCTCACGGCCATCGCCCGCGCCCCGCGCGAAAAGGAGAGTTTCCTCTCTATCGATACCGTCCTCACCATCGAGGGTGTCGAGGTCGACCAATGGCAGACGCCCAAGACGTTCGACAGCCTGACGCCGCTCTTCCCCCAGGACCGCATCATCCTCGAAAACCGCAAAAGCAAATCGGTCAGCACGCGCGTCATCGATATCCTGGCCCCGCTCGGCAAGGGCCAGCGCGCCCTCATCTGCGCCCCGCCTCGAGGCGGAAAAACCATCCTCCTCAAGGAAATCGCCGTGGCCATCCGCGAAAACCACCCCGAGGTCGAACTCATGGTCCTCCTGCTCGACGAGCGGCCCGAGGAAGTGACCGATTTCAAGGAGACGGTCGATTCCATCGTCTACGCGTCCACTTTCGACCAGATGCCCGATCGCCACATGCAAGTCGCGGAAATCGTCATCGCGCGCGCCCAGCGCCTCGTCGAAACGGGCCGCGATGTAGTCGTGTTGCTCGACAGCCTGACGCGCCTCACCCGCGCCTACAACAACTGCGGCGGAGGCGGAGCCGGCGGCGGCGGCGGCAAGGCGCGCCTGACTTCCGGCGGCGTGGACCCCAAGGCGCTTCAGCGCGCCCGCAAATTTTTCGGCGCCGCGCGCAACGTCGAGGAGGGCGGCAGCCTGAGCATCGTGGCCACGGCGCTCATCGAGACGGAAAGCCGCATGGACGAAGTGATTTTCGAGGAGTTCAAAGGCACCGGGAACATGGAGCTGCAGCTCGACCGCGAAATGGTCGAACGCCGCATCTTTCCGGCCATCAACATGCAGCGGTCCGGCACACGGAACGACGACCGCCTTTACCACCCGGAGGAATTCCGCCGCATCCTCGGCATCCGGCGCCAGCTCGCCCAGCTTCCGGCCGGCGAGGCCATGGAGGTGCTGGTCAAGAACCTGCGGGCCACCCAGAACAACGCGGAACTCCTGCTCGCCGGGCTACGCCTTTCCTAGCCGATGGAAGCTTCCGCCCCCAAGTCCGCCACATCCCCGTCGGCTGCCCACAGCGCGATCATCGAGTCCACCGAGTCCCTCGTTGCCTTTCTCCAGGCGCTGCCGCCCAGCACGACCGGCCGCCGCCGCTGCGCCGTCGATACCGAGGCCGACAGCCTGCATTCCTACAAGGAAAAACTCTGCCTCATCCAGTTCACCTGCGCCGAACGCCACGTGATCATCGATCCGCTGCGCGTGCGCGATCTGTACCCGCTGCTCGAGTTCCTGCGCGACGCCGAAGTGTGGATGCACGGAGCCGACTTCGACATGTCCCTCTTCAAGCGGACCTTCGACTTCGTTCCGCCGACGGTGCTCGACACGCAGACGGCGGCGCGGCTCGTCGGATTCCGGCAGTTCGGGCTCGCCCACCTGCTCAATGAGGTCTTCAGCGTCACGCTCTCCAAGCAGTCCCAGCGCGCGGATTGGGGCCGGCGGCCGCTCCCGCCCGTCATGGTCGAGTACGCGCTCAACGATGTCCGGTACATCCTGCCGCTGGCCGACCGCCTGCTGGGCCAGCTCGAGGGCGCGCAGCGGCTCGACTGGTTTCACCAGACATGCGCGGCCGCCCGCGAGCATGTGCTGAACCGCACGCCGCCCGATGGCGAGGAGGCGTGGCGCATCACGGGATGGGGAAATCTTCAGCCCCGTGGCCTGGCCGCCCTCCGCGCGCTCTGGCACTGGCGCAACGGCGAGGCGGAGCGGCTCGACCGTCCCGCGTTCAAGATCCTCAACAACGAGCCGTTGCTGGAGATGGCGCTCGCCATTCAAAACGGGCAGGAACCGAAGCTGCCGCCGCGTTTCCCGCCGCCGGCCCGCCGCCGATTCCAGCAGGCCATCGACGCCGCCGCCAGGCTCCCGCCGGATCAGTGGCCGAAACGCCTCCTCCGCAAACGGACCACCCGCCACCCCGATACCGAGAAACGCTTCGACCAGCTCAAAGTCCATCGCGACCGCGTCGCCACATCGATGAACCTCGACGGCTCGCTCATCGCTTCCCGCGCCACGCTGGAGGAAATCGCCCAGAACATCGACGCCCACGCCCAGTTGCTCCCGTGGCAGCGCGATCTCCTCATGCCGGCGGTCGAGGCGCTCAAAGACGCCCGGACCGGAGGCTGACGCCGCCCGCTATCGATCGTCCTCGCGCTTCCACCAATCCGGCGGCCGCTCCCAGCTTTCGCCCGCGGTCGCGCGCGCTTCCTGCGGCGTCGCGGACTTCTCCTCGTCGGCCAGTTGTGCGAGGAATTGCAGCGTCGGATCGGGACGCCGCGCGCGGCGCCGCATCGTCAGCGCGAAGGCGGCCACCATCCCGGCCACGAAAAACACCACGCCCAGCATCACCAGCGCCGCTCCATCGGCCGCCGCCGCCGAGTGCCCGTGCTCCGTGCCGAACCCCTCGCCCCGCAGGGCGGCCGCATAAACGACGCTGGCGGCAGGCACGTCCATGGGCTCAGGAATCGGGGGCGGGATCGAAAACGCGCCGCATCGGGATCATCGCGCTGTGGAAGAACCCGTGCCGCTCGAAAAACTTCTGCGATACGTTGCTCACCCGGTCCGTGAGCAGCGTGATGCGCTTGAAATCCTTCTCCCGGGCGAACTCCATCACGTAGTCCATCAGCCTGCCTCCATACCCGTTCCCGCGATGCTGCGGGTGGATCACGAAATCCTCCATCAAAATCACGAACCCCCCCTCCGCCGTCGAGATCGTAAACAACAGGTTCACCATCCCGATGAGCTGATGGTCGTTGCGCAGCACGAAAATCCGTCCCCGGTTCGGTTGCTCCAGTATCAGCCGAAGCCCGGTCTCCTGCTTCCGCCGGTCCGGCTCGAAATCCGCCTCCTCGTCCATCAGCTCCATCACCAGTTCCGTCAACGCCCCCACGTCATCCACCGTGGCAGGCTCGATCCGCGTGTCGCTGGCAAGTGAGGCGGGCATGCCGCCATCCTGAACCGGTTTTTCCGAAAGGGAAGCCCAATCGATAAGGGGTGCATGTGGTACACGGTACACGGGACACGGGACACGGGACACGGGACACGGGGCACGGGGCACGGGGCACGGGGCACGGTTCTCATGGAGGGGGCAGGGGCGATGCGTCTCACTCGCCGCGGCCGGCATCCTGCAGGCTGCATCGAGCGTAGCGCTCCAAGCACCCCGTGCATTCCCCCCCCTCCCGCCCGACCAAGTCCGCCCGCTGGCATGTGTCCTCGCACCGAACACCTCTCCGATCCGTGCCCCGTGCCCCGTGCCCTGAATCCGCCCTTGGCCGCTCAAGCGCGCTCGAGCCACGCGAGGCATTCCGCCTCGTTCTCGAAAAAGAGCATCGCCTTGCCGAAGGCCAGCCGGCCCGGCTCATCGAGCGCCTTCACCCGGCCAGCCGCCTTCGACGCGATCCGCGGGAATTTTTGCCGTAGAAGATGAAGAACCATCGCCATTTGGCCATCTGCGTGGCCATCTGCGTGGCCTTCAACGCGGCCTTCCGCGCGGCCTTCCGCGCGGCCAAGTTCGTGGCCTTTGAGCTTGCCGAGTTCGACGAATGGATTGACGAGAGTGGGCATGGGAGCGAGTTCGGGTTCGTCTTCGGAAAGTTTTCGCACACGTCGCTCCAAATGCAAGAGCTGTCCCGCATCCAGGGGCGTGTAGTGGCGGAGGAAGGTCCAGGCAGCTTCCATCTCCTCCGGCGAAAGCCGCTGTCGCAGCGACTCCGCAAGCGTCTGGACGATGGCTTCAACCTGCTGACCGGCATTGAGGCGCATCAATGAGGACAGCGCCAGCGCGGCGATGTTGCCACTCGCAAGATGCGGGCGCGGATCCATGCGCGCGAAGTGCAGCACAGGACAGCGAAGACGTAGCTCGGCGATCTCACCGAAGGTCCATGCCAACGACACGGGATGCGGCTTTGCGGGCTTCGTGTAGGTGAGCAGCAGCACGGGCATGACCGGCAGGCCGTAGCGGATCGAGTCACGGAAGGAGTATTCCCCCGCACGCTCCAGGACGATCGCCTCGGCTCGGCTGTGGCTCTCCATATGGATCAGGAAGGCCGCCTCCCGGGAATGCCAGCGAGTTTTGATCAACAGGTCGCCGCGGCGGCGCGGCCGTTTCCGAGCACGACCGTGCTCCTTGTCGAGGTACTCAAGCGCCGCAAAGTCGGCAAATTCGAACACGCCGGGAACGAAGGCGCGGAAAAAGTCTTCCAACAGACGCGGCTGGGAGAGCAGGTCCTTGATCAGATCGTCGTGCGTGGGAGAGGAGGAGGTAATAACGCGGGCAGCCTACCCCACTTCGTCCGGTCCGCCAGCAAATTCGGCCTCGCCTTCAAGCTCGCGACAGGGCGTTCTCGCTCACGAACAGGTTGCGTGAGCGGAAGGCGGGCGGGCTTTCGAGCAGGAGCACGGCGCGC